>NZ_BAABIL010000488.1:0-1076 GCF_039542765.1 Kineococcus glutinatus | reverse complement strand
CCGCACTCGCGCACCTCTCCCCGTCGGCCCCCACCCGCGCGGAAAGGACCCTTTCCGCGGTCCCGGCCCCCTCCCGGAGCGCGGAAAGGGTCCTTTCCGCGCGGGTGGGGGCGCCGGGCGGGCCCACCCTGCCGGGTCCGGTGGCCGTGCGCAGCCCGGCGGGTCCGGTGGCCGGCGAGTGCGGGACGGGCCCTCCTCGACCACCCTGGTCACCAGGACCCCTCCCACCGGGAGGGGCGTGTGGCCGAGGAGGACGCCGTGGGACTGCTGGACCGGTTGCTGGGACGCTCGCCCAAGCGGAGCACGTCCGCGCACGGCGGCTACGGGGAGCCGCGGTACGACCCGTCCGGCTACCCGCCCCCGCCGCCGGCGCCGGCAGGTCAGCGCGCGCAGACGCCCGACGGGGCGGCGCTCGCCCGCTACCGCTACCTGCTGCGCACCGCGCCGCCGGAGACGATCGAGCGGGCGCACGAGGAGGCGTTCGCGGCGCTGACCCCCGAACAGCGCCGCCAGGTGCTGCAGCAGCTGGCGGCGGAGGTGCCGGCGGGCGAGCAGCGCGGCGACGACCCGCACGCGCTGGCGCGGATGGCCACCCGGGCCGAGGTGCGCCGGCCGGGCACGCTGGAGCGCCTGCTCGGCGCACCGGGTGGCTACGGCGGCGGGTACGGGCCCGGCTACGGCGGCGGGTACGGCCGCGGCGGCGGGTACGGCGGCGGCGGCGGGTACGGGCCGGGTTACGGCGGCGGGTTCGGGCTGGGCGGGGCGGGGATGGGCTTGGGCGGCACCCTGCTGACGAGCGTCGCGGGGGCCTTCGTCGGCACCGCCATCGCCGACGCGCTCATCCCCGACGACTTCGGCAACGACCACTGGGGTGACGACAGCGCGTACGGCGACGAGGCGTACCGCGAGGGCTACCAGGAGGGTTTCGCCGACGGCGACGCCTCCGACGCCGGGGCGGGCGACGGTGGCGACGCGGGCTACGACGGCGCGGGCTACGACGAGGTCGGCTACGGCGAAGGAGGTGGACGAGGTCATCTGCTGGCTCACCGGCTACGACACCGCCGGTCTGGAGCGGG
>NZ_BAABIL010000487.1:0-3533 GCF_039542765.1 Kineococcus glutinatus | reverse complement strand
CGGGGTGGCGGTGGGGGCGGGCAGCACCGGGCCAGGCTAGGCGGCGGCCGGGGCGGGGACGGGTGCGCGGCGGTCGGGCCCGGGTGGGGTCTCGGGGAGAATCCCGCCCGTGACGGCAGCGGGGGAGCGGGCGGGACCGGTCGGGGCGGCGGCGACGGGGGAGGGGACGACGGTCGGGGCGGCGCGCTGGCGCTGGCTCGGGCTGCTGCTCTTCCTGCTGGCCGCCGCGCCCGTCGTGCACCGCTACCTGGTGGCCTACCCGCAGGACCAGTGGCAGGTCGACCTGCAGGTCTACCGGGAGGCCGGGGTGAGCCTGCTCACCGGCCGCCCCGTCTACGCCTACGAGACGGAGGTGCCGCAGCTGCTGCCCTTCACCTACCCGACGTTCTCGGCGGTGCTGGCGCTGCCGCTGGCCTTCGTGCCGTTCGGGGTGCTCGGCTGGTTGTGGACGGCGCTGCAGCTGGCGCTGCTGTGGCTCGTGGTGGGCATCGCGTTCGCGCCGCTGCTGCGCCGGGCCGGGCACCGCGCGGGGCTCGCGCAGGGCGTGGTGTGCGCGGTGGCGGTGTGGTTCTCCCCCGTGGGCGAGGGGATCCGCTTCGGGCAGGTCAACGCGCTGCTCATCGCGCTGTGCCTGCTGGACGTCGCGCGGGGGCGGGTGGGCCGGGTGCGCTGGCCGCGCGGGGCGCTGGTCGGGGTGGCCGTCGCGATCAAGCTGACGCCGGGGGTGTTCCTGGTGCACTTCGCGATCACCCGGCAGTGGCGGGAGCTGCGCAACGCGGTGGCCGCGGCCGCGGCGGTGACGCTGGGCACCTTCCTGCTGGCGCCAGAGGCCTCGTTCGCGTACTGGACGGACGCGCTGCTGTCGTCGGACCGGCTGGGGCCCAACGCGGGGTCGTCGAACCAGTCGCTGCGCGGTGCGGTGCTGCGGCTGTACCTGTCCCCGGCGGCGACGCAGGCGCTGTGGCTGGCGCTGGTGCTGGTGGCGGCGGTGCTGGGGTACGGCGTGGCGCGGCTGGTGCACCGGGCGGGCAGCCGGGTCGGGGAGGTCGCGGTGTGCGGGTTGCTGGCGGTGCTGCTGTCGCCGGTGTCGTGGCTGCACCACGTGCACTGGGGGGTGGTGGCGCTGGGTGCGCTGGCCGGTGACGGGCGGGTGCGGGCCCGGCTGCGGGTGGCGGTGGTGGGTGCGGTGCTGCTCGTGTCGCCGTGGCCGTGGTGGGGGGCGAACCTCGTCGCGCAGCCGGAGGTGCCGCGGGTGCTGGCGCGGCTGGTGCAGAACGGGGACCTGCTGTGGGTGGTGGCGGCGCTGTGGGCACTGCACCGATTCGTGCGGCCAGTGGCCACCGATGAACGGACAGTGACGACTTCGCCGCTCTCGTAACGCTGCGCATTCGGGTAGTGACTTTGCGTTTGAAGTAGGGCAGGGTGGGGCACTACGAGCCAGACGACATGACCTTGAGGGGGGATACCCGTGCCCGATCTGTCCCGACAGCTGCGGCCCACTGCCGACCAGTGGGAGTGGCAACTGCGCGGCGCTTGCCGCGCGGCCGACCCCGAGGTCTTCTTCCACCCCGAGCTGGAGCGCGGTGCTGCGCGCCAGCGGCGGGACGCCGAGGCGGTCGCGGTGTGCGCCGGCTGCCCCGTGCTGGACGCGTGCCGCGAGCACGTCCTGAAGTACCGCGAGCCCTACGGCGTCTGGGGCGGCCTCACCGAGGACGACCGCGAGCAGATGTGGTCCGCGCGGCGCAGGGAGGAGCGCCTCACCCGTCGCGCCGGGTGAGGCCGGGGCGGTCCGCGCCGGCCGGCCGGCCGCTCGATCGCGCTGCTCGCACCCCGCCGCGCCCATCTCCGGGTTCCGGCGCCTGCAGACCTCGTCTGGAGCGCCCGAACCCGGAGATGGGCGCGGCGGGGTGGGGTGTGGAGCGCCCGAACCCGGAGATGGGCGCAGCGGGGTCAGGGCAACAGGTCCCGCGCCGCCGCCGTCGCCCGGGCCAGCACCGTGCGCTCCGGCACCCGGAGCACCACCGCCGCCGCCGCCACGTCCGCGAACTCCGGCTGCGCGGTCACCACCCGCCCGTCGCGCTCGGCCAGCTTCACCCGCACCGGCTGCCCGCCCACCTCCACCTCCACCCAGCGCCGCGGCAGCGGGTGCTTGCGCACCGCCGACGTGCGCAGGCCGATGGCGCTGGTGTGCCCCAGCACCACCGCGGCCGCCGCCTCCACCCCCGCGGGCTCGACCAGCACGCCCAGCACGTGCGCCGGCCGGCCCTTCTTCATCAGCACCGGCGTCAGCCACGCGTCCGCCGCCCCCGCCGCCAGCAGCGCCGCCAGCACCCCCGGCCACAACCGCGGGTCCAGGTCGTCGACGTTCGTCTCCAGCAGCACCGCGTCCTCGCCGCCGGTCGCCGCGCCGGACCCGCCCGCCACCGGGGTGCCCACCGGCTCGCCCAGCAGCAGCCGCAGCACGTTCGGCTGCCCGGGCAGCTCCCGCGCCCCCGCGCCCGCGCCCTGCCGCGCCACCCGCATCGGCGGCTGCCACCCCCACGCCGAGGCGTGCGCCACCAGCAGCGCCGCCCCCGTCGGCGTCGTCAGCTCGACGTCCACCGGCCCCCCGTGCGAGGGCACCCCCGCCAGCAGCTCCACCACCGCCGGGCCCGGCACCGGCAACCGGCCGTGGGCCGCGCGCACCGTCCCGCCGCCCAGCGCCACCGGTGAGACGTGCAGCGCCTCCAGCCCCAGGTGGGCCAGACCCGCGCAGACGCCCACCACGTCCGCCACCGCGTCCAGCGCCCCCACCTCGTGGAAGTGCACCTCCTCCGGGCTCGTACCGTGCACCCGCGCCTCGGCCGCCGCCAGCCGCGCGAAGGCGTCCTGCGCCCGGGCCGCCACCACCGGCTCCAGCGCGGCCGCGTCGAGCAGCGCCCGCACGTCGGCCCACGTGCGGTGGACGTGGGACCCGGCGGCCTCCACGTGCACCCGCGTCGCCGCCAGCCCCGCCCGCCGCACCCGCTCCACCCGCAGCCGCACCGGCTCGGGTGCGACGGCGTCGACCGCCCCCGCCAGCACCTCCAGCAGCACGCCCGCCCCCACGAGCGCGCCCAGCAGCATGTCGCCGCTGGCACCCGAGGCGCAGTGCAGCCAGCCGATCACGCCGGCGCCCCGCCGCGCGCCGCGCCGACGGCCCGCGCCACCCGCGCCGCGTGCAGCCCGGCGCCGAAGCCGTTGTCGACGTTGACCACGACCACCCCCGGCGCGCACGAGTTCAGCATCGCCAGCAGCGCCGCCAGCCCACCCGCGCCCGTGCCGTACCCCGTCGACGTGGGCACCGCCACCAGCGGCACCCCGACCAGACCGCCCACCACGCTCGGCAGGGCGCCCTCCATGCCCGCCACCACCACCAGGCAGTCCGCCGCCGCCAGCTCCCCGCGCACCGCCAGCAGCCGGTGCAGGCCCGCCACCCCCACGTCGTCGATCCGCCGGACCTCTAGAATGGGGCAATTTTTCCCGGTTCGGGTTTTCCCTTTCGCCCCACCGAA
>NZ_BAABIL010000486.1:0-13227 GCF_039542765.1 Kineococcus glutinatus | reverse complement strand
GGACACCGGGCAGCAGGACACCGGGCAGCAGGACACCGGGCAGCAGGACACCGGGCAGCACTACTTCAGCGCACGGCCCGCGGCGGCGGAGGAGCGGCGCCGGCTGCGGGTGCGCCTGGCGGGTCGGGACGTGGAGGTGGACACCGCCCGCGGCGTCTTCAGCGCCGACCGGCTCGACCCGGGCACGGCGGTGCTGCTGCCGCTGCTGGACGAGGCCGCCGCGGCCGGCGCGATGCCTGCCGGGCCGGTGCTGGACCTCGGCTGCGGCTGGGGGCCGATCGCGCTGAGCCTCGCCCTGCACGAGCCGCAGCGCCCCGTGCGGGCCGTCGACGTCAACGAGCGCGCCCTGGACCTGCTGCGGGCCACGGCCGCCCGCCTCGACCTGCCCGCGGTGCGTCCCGCGCTGCCCGACGAGGTGCCCGCCGACGAGCGGTTCGCGGCGATCTGGTCCAACCCGCCGATCCGCATCGGCAAGGAGGAGCTGCACGCCCTGCTGCAGCGCTGGCTGCCGCGGCTGGCACCGGGCGGGGCGGCACACCTGGTCGTGCAGCGCAACCTCGGCGCGGACTCGCTGCACCGCTGGCTGGCGGACGGCGGCGTGCCTGGTGCGCGGGTGGAGCGGGTGGCCAGCTCCAAGGGCTACCGGGTGCTGCGGGTCACCGGGACGGGACCGGGCTGAGCCCCGCGGCGGCGGGCGGGGCGGGCTGCGCGGCCGCCCACGCGGGGTCGAGCACGCCGTCGGCGACGAGGACGGCCGGGCCGGTGAGCAGCACGGTGCCCTCCGCCGCTCCGCTGGCGGCCTCGACGGTGACGACGAGCCGACCGCCGGGCACGTCGACCCACCACACGTCCGGTGCCCCCTCCCCCGCCCACAGCCGGGTGGCCAGCGCGGCCGCGCAGGCGCCCGTGCCGCAGGACTGCGTCTCCCCCGAGCCGCGCTCGTGCACGCGCATCACGACCTCGCCGACGTCGGCCCGGGAGTCGCCGGTGACGTCGACGCCCGACAGCGGCACGACGAGCTCGACGTTGGTGCCGTGCGGCGGGGCGGGTTCCACGACGGGTGCGCGGGTGAGGTCGGCGGCGGCGAGCTCGTCGGTGCCGGCGAGGGCGACGACGGTGTGCGGGTTGCCGAGGTCGAGGCTCAGGCCCGGGCGGGGGACGCCGTCGAGGCCGGGCACGCCGACGAGGGCGTCGCTGGCGGCGCGGGCCGCGGCCGCCCCGCCCACCAGGCGCCAGGGGCCCATGTGCGCGGTCCAGCGCCCGTCCGGTTCGCGGCGCACCCGCTTGAGGCCGGCGCGGGTGCCGATGCCCCACCAGCGCCCGTCGCCGGCCTCCGGCGGCACGAAGCCCTCGCGCAGCAGGTACTCGGCGTAGACGCGGATGCCGTTGCCGCACATCTCCGACAGCGACCCGTCGGAGTTGCGGTAGTCCATGAACCACTCGGCCTCGCCGGCGAGGGCGGCGCCGGCCTCGAGGGACGCGCTGCGCACCGCCCGGATCAGGCCGTCGGCGCCGATGCCGGTGCGCCGGGCGCAGATCGCCGCCACCCGGGCGGGGTCCGGGTCCCAGTCGCCGGCGGGGTCGGGGACGAGGACGAAGTCGTTGGCGGTGCCGTGGCCCTTCGCGAAGGCCCGGCCGGCAGCGGTGGTCACGGCCCGAGCGTACGGCCCGTGCCCGGCACGGCCCCGGCCCCGGCCCCGGCTCCGGCCGCGAGGACCCGCCACACCTCGTCGGCCAGCTCCGCGGCACCGCGCCCGTCGGGGGCGGGCACCCAGCGCACGCGCGGGTCGCGGCGGAACCACGACTCCTGCCGGCGGGCGAACTTGCGGGTGGCGCGGGCGGTCTCGGCGGCGGCCTCGGCGAGCGTGCAGCGCCCGTCGAGGGCGTCGAGCACCTGGGCGTAGCCCAGCGCCCGGGAGGCGGTGCGCCCCTCGCGCAGGCCGCGGGCGGCCAGCGCCTCGACCTCGGCGACGAGCCCGGCGTCGAGCATCCGCCGCACCCGGGCGTCGATGCGGGCGTCCAGCTGCGGCCGCGGGACGGCGAGGGAGACCTGCACGGCGGGGCGCACGTACCGCGGCTGCGGCAGGGAGGCGGAGAACGGGCGCCCGGTGAGCTCGACGACCTCCAGGGCCCGCACGATGCGGCGCCCGTTGGAGGGCAGGATGCGGGCGGCGGCGGCCGGGTCCACCGCGGCGAGCTCGGCGTGCAGGGCGCCGGCGCCCACGGCGGCGAGCCGCTCCTCCCAGCGCCGGCGCAGCACCGGGTCGGTGCCGGGGAAGTCCATCTCGTCGAGCACCGCCCGGACGTAGAGCCCGGAGCCGCCGACGAGCAGGGGCACCGCGCCGCGGGCGGCGACGTCCGCCACGGCGGTGCGGGCCAGGTGCTGGTAGGTGGCGACGTCGGCGGGCTCGCGCACGTCGAGGACGTCCAGCAGGTGGTGCGGGACCCCGCGGCGCTCGTGCCCGGTGAGCTTGGCGGTGCCGACGTCCATGCCGCGGTAGAGCTGCATCGCGTCGGCGTTGACGACCTCGGCGGGGCGGCCCGCGGCGGCCAGGCGCGCGGCGAGGGCGACGGCCACGTCGGACTTGCCGGCGGCGGTGGGCCCGACGAGCGCCACGACGGTGCCCAGGCCCGCGGCGACGACCTCGTCGGGCACCGCGCGGAACTGCCCGGGTGGCTCGCCGGGGACGGGTGCTGCGCCCTGAGCGGACGCGGGTGCTGCGGAGTGGCCCACGGGCGCATGGTGGCAGAGGATCGGGCGCGTTCCGGACCGGCCGTTCCCCCAGGAGCCGGTCCGACGACGAGACGCAGGAGGCCGCGATGACCGTCCCCAGCCCCGGCACGCCGGACTACCCGACGCCGCCCTCGCCCGTGCCGCACCCCGGCCAGCCGGGTGAGCCGCCGCTGCCCGATCCGGGCCCGGCGCCGATCCCGGAGCCCGGTCCGGCGCCGGTGCCCGACCCGTCGCCGCTGCCGGGGCCCGATCCGCTGCCCGGCCCGGTCATGCCCTGAGCCGCCGGGGCCCCGAGCCGCCGGGGCCGGCGCCCCACGCCGACACCGAGACCGTTCCGGACCCCGACCGGGTGCCGTGCCGGCTCAGCGCCGCAGGCCGGGCAGCCCGAGGGAGACGGGCCGCGGGCCTGCGGCGGCCGGCTCGGCGGGGCGCTCCTGGCAAGCCTGCCACACGTCGCCGGCGCGGGTGCGGCGCACCGCGAACGCCGTGGTGTCGTCGGCCTCGAGGTGGTGGGGCGCGCCGCGGGTGACCGTCACGGTGGCGACGTCGCCGGGCCGCGGGACCGCCGCCCCCGCCGGGACGGCGAAGTGCACCAGGCGGTTGTCGGGCGCGCGGCCGGACAGCCTGCGGGTGGCGCTGTCCTTGCGGCCCTCCCCCTCGGCGACGAGCACGTCGAGGGTGCGCCCGACCTGGGCGCGGTTCTCCGACCAGGAGATCTCCTCCTGCAGCGCCACGAGCCGCTCGTAGCGCTCCTGCACGACGGCCTTGGGGACCTGCTGGTCCATCGTCGCGGCGGGGGTGCCGGGGCGCGGGGAGTACTGGAAGGTGAAGGCGCCGGAGAAGCGGGAGGCGGCCACGACGTCGAGGGTGGCCTGGAAGTCCTCCTCGGTCTCCCCGGGGAAGCCGACGATGACGTCGGTGGTGATCGCGGCGTCGGGGATGGAGGCCCGCACCCGGTCGATGATCCCCAGAAAGCGCTCGGAGCGGTACGAGCGGCGCATCGCGCGCAGCACGCGGTCCGAGCCCGACTGCAGCGGCATGTGCAGGCTGGGCATGACGTTGGGCGTCTCGGCCATGGCGTCGACGACGTCCTCGGTGAAGGAGGAGGGGTGCGGGCTGGTGAAGCGCACCCGCTCCAGGCCCTCGACGCCGCCGCAGGCGCGCAGCAGCTTGCCGAAGGCGAGGCGGTCGCCGAACTCCACCCCGTAGGTGTTGACGTTCTGCCCGAGCAGCGTCACCTCCAGGACGCCTTCGGACACCAGCGCGCCGACCTCGGCGAGGACGTCGCCGGGGCGGCGGTCCTTCTCGGTGCCGCGCAGGCTGGGCACGATGCAGAAGGTGCAGGTGTTGTTGCACCCCACGCTGATGCTCACCCACGCCGCGTACGGGGAGTCCCGGCGGGTGGGCAGGGTGGAGGGGAAGACCTCCAGGGACTCCAGGATCTCCACCTGGGCCTCGGCGTTGTGCCGGGCGCGCTCCAGCAGCGCCGGCAGCGATCCCACGTTGTGGGTGCCGAAGACGACGTCCACCCAGGGGGCGCGCCGGACGATCTCGCCGCGGTCCTTCTGCGCGAGGCAGCCGCCGACGGCGATCTGCATGCCGGGCCGGCGGGCCTTGACGGGGGCGAGGTGGCCGAGGTTGCCGTAGAGCTTGTTGTCGGCGTTCTCCCGCACCGCGCAGGTGTTGAAGACGACGACGTCCGGCTCGGCGGCGCCCGCCTCGTCGGCGCGCACGTACCCGGCGTCCTCCAGCAGCCCCGACAGGCGCTCGGAGTCGTGGACGTTCATCTGGCAGCCGAAGGTGCGCACCTCGTAGGTGCGCACCGGCACGGCGGGCTCCGGCGCGCCGGGCGGGGGCGACGGCTGGGGCGACGGCTGCGGCAAGGTCTGGGCGCTCATGGCGTGTTCCAGGGTAGGTCACCCCGGGCGGGCCGGGGTGCCCGCGCCGCGTTCAGGTCACGTGCAGGTCACGATCTGACCAGCCCGGCAGGGTGCCGCTGATCAACGTGCTCGCCCATGGGTAGCGTCGGGCCACATGACGGGCAGTGAGAGCGCCGCGGCCCCCGCCGGCCGCAAGCCGCTGGTGCAGCTCAGCGGCGTGGACAAGCACTACGGGGCGCTGCACGTGCTGCGGGCGGTGGACCTGACCGTCGCCCAGGGCGAGGTCGTCGTGGTCATCGGCCCCTCCGGGTCGGGCAAGTCGACGCTGTGCCGGACGATCAACCGGCTGGAGACGATCGACGGCGGCAGCATCACGCTGGACGGCAGGCAGCTGCCCTCGGAGGGGCGCGACCTGGCCCGGCTGCGCGCCGACGTGGGGATGGTCTTCCAGTCCTTCAACCTCTTCGCCCACAAGACGGTCCTGGAGAACGTGACCCTGGGACCGGTCAAGGTGCGGGGCACCTCCCCGGCCGAGGCCCGCAAGCGGGCGCAGGAGCTGCTGGCCCGGGTCGGGGTGGCCAACCAGGCGGACAAGTACCCCGCACAGCTGTCCGGTGGTCAGCAGCAGCGCGTCGCCATCGCGCGGGCCCTGGCGATGGAGCCAAAGGTCATGCTGTTCGACGAGCCGACCTCCGCGCTGGACCCGGAGATGATCAACGAGGTCCTCGACGTCATGACGGAGCTGGCCCGCTCCGGCATGACCATGATCGTCGTGACCCACGAGATGGGCTTCGCCCGGCGGGCCGCCGACCGCGTGGTCTTCATGGCCGACGGGCAGGTCCTCGAGGACGCCGAGCCCGAGCAGTTCTTCACCGCTCCCCGCCACGAGCGGGCCAGGGACTTCCTCTCCAAGATCCTCACCCACTGACCGGACGCCGGCGGCGGGCGCACCCCGCCACCGGCCCGGCGGACCGGCGACCCACCACACCAGGAGGCACATCCCATGAGAAACGTCCGCAGCGCAGTGCTCGCCGGGGCAGCCGCCAGCCTCCTCGTCCTGTCCGCGTGCGGCGGTGACGACACGGGGGGCGAGGCCGCGGAGACCACTCCCGAGACCAGCGCCTCCTTCGAGGCCGGCACGACGATGGCCAGGATCAGCGAGGCCGGCACCATGACGATCGGGACGAAGTTCGACCAGCCCGGTTTCGGCCTGCAGGGCCTGGACGAGACCCCGGACGGCTTCGACGTGCGGATCGCCCAGTACATCGCCGCGGAGCTCGGCATCGCGGAGGAGGACATCGAGTGGGTGGAGTCCCCCAGCGCCCAGCGCGAGGACCTCATCGTCAACGGTGACGTCGACATGGTCGTGGCCACCTACACGATCAACGACAAGCGCAAGGAGCGCATCACCTTCGCCGGCCCGTACTACGTCGCGGGGCAGCAGATCATGGTGGCGGCCGACGACTCCACGATCTCCGGCCCGGAGGACCTCAAGACCAATCCCGACGTGAAGATCTGCTCGGTGACGGGGTCGACGCCGGCGGAGAACATCCGCGAGTACCTCGCCAGCCCCGAGCAGCTCGTGACCTTCGAGGTGTACGACGACTGCGTCTCGCAGCTGGAGAACGGCCAGGTGCAGGCGGTCACGACGGACAACGTCATCCTCACCGGCTACGTCGCGGAGAACGAGGGCAAGTTCAAGCTGGTCGGCGAGCAGTTCACCGAGGAGCCCTACGGCATCGGCATCACCAAGGGCGACACGGCCTTCTGCGAGTTCATCAACGAGGCGCTCACCAAGGCCTCCGAGGAGGGCTACTACGAGGAGGCGTGGACGGCGACGGCCGGGGAGTACGAGGGCACCGAGGTCCCGACGCTGCCCGAGCTCGCACCCTGCGCCTGACCGACCAGCGGGGGGCGACCCCCGCACCACTCCCGGGCGGGGCGGGGGACGACGTCGTCCCCCGCCCCGCCCGCCCGCACCGCGTGGAGGCGGCGACGTGGACGCTGTGACCGACAACCTCGACCTCTGGTGGGGCGGATTCCTCCGCTCCCTGGGCATCGCCGCGTGGGCCGCGGTGGGCAGCCTGCTGCTGGGCACCCTCATCGCCGTGTTCCGGGTGTCGCCCGTCCCCGTGCTGCGCAGCGTCGGGGCGACGTACGTGACGCTGCTGCGCAACACACCGCTGACGGTGCTGCTGTTCGCGATCGCGTTCGGCCTGCCCCCGGTGGGCGTCAACGCGTCGTTCTACGTGTTCGGGGTCGTCGGGCTGATCCTCTACACGGCCGCGTTCGTCTGCGAGGCGGTGCGCAGCGGTATCGCGACCGTGCCCGTGGGCCAGGCCGAGGCCGCCCGCGCGATCGGACTGACGTTCGGCCAGTCGCTGGGGCTGGTGATCCTGCCGCAGGCGATGCGCGCCGTCGTGCCCCCGGTGGGGAACGTGCTGATCGCGATGATCAAGAACTCGGCGGTGGTCGGCGCCATCGGGGTGGGCGGGGACCTGTTCAGCGTGCACAACCGGCTCACGAGCGCCCTCGGGTATTCCCAGCTCTCCAGCGCCGCCGGCATGGCCATCGGCTTCCTCATCATGACCCTGACCGCGGGGGCGCTGCTCGCCGTCGCCGAACGACGGATGGCGGTGGCCCGGTGAGCGCTCCGACGCAGGCGGTCCTGTTCGACGCGCCGGGCCCGCGCGCCCGTCGGAAGATCCTCGTCGGCAGCGTGCTCGCGGCCGCTGCGGTGCTCGCGGTCCTCGTGCTGGTGGTCCTGCGCCTGGCGGACCGCGGGCAGTTCGAGGCGGAGCTGTGGGCACCGCTGGTGGACCCCCGCACCGAGGAGTTCCCCCTGGTGTGGGAGCGGCTGGGGGGCGGCCTGCTGGTGACCCTCCAGGCCGCGGCGGTGGCGGTCGTCGCCTCGCTGGTCGTCGGGGTGCTGCTGGCCACGGCCCGGCTGGGCCTGGGGCGCACCGCGCGGCTGCCGGTGGTGGGGCTCATCGAACTGCTGCGCGGGCTACCGGTCGTCGTGACCATCCTGGTCGTCGACACCCTGTTCCGGACGATCGGCTTCGACGTGGCGACGTTCTGGTCGCTGGTCGTGGGGCTGACGCTGTACAACTGCGTCATCATCGCGGAGATCACCCGCGCCGGGGTGCTGTCCCTGCCGCGGGGGCAGGTGGAGGCGGGCCTGGCGGTGGGCCTCACCCGTGGGCAGGTGATGCGCCTGATCCAGCTGCCGCAGGCGCTGCGGGCGATGCTGCCAGCGATCATCAGCCAGCTCGTCGTCATCCTGAAGGACACCGCCCTGGCGAGCGTCGTGCTCAGCGGCGTCGACGACCTGCTGCGCGTCGCGGACCGGCTGCGCATCACGCTGGACAACCCGCTGCAGACGTACTTCGTGGTGGCGGTCGTCTACATCGTCATCAACCTGGTGCTGGACCGGTTCGCGCAGTGGCTGCAGAAGCGCCTGAGCCGGGGCCGGCAGGGCGGGCGGGCCGCCCGGGCGGCCATGGCGGCGGGCGAGGCGACCACCGGCGCCTGAAGCGCGACGACGGGTGAGGGCGCCGGGGACCACGTCCCCGGCGCCCTCACCCGTCGGGGAATTCGTGGGCCTCGGGCAGCAGCGGCGCGTCCTCCTCGGCGAGGGCCTCGCGCACCACGCGGTAGGCCAGCCCGGCCGGGTATCCCTTGCGGGCGAGCATCCCCGCCAGCCGCTGGGCGCGTTTGACGGGGTCGACGCCCCGGGTTGTGCGCAGCTTGCGGCGCACCAGGTCGCGCGCGGCGGCCTCCTCGTCCTCACCGCTGACGGTGGCCAGCGCCTCGCGGGCGGTGTCGTCGTCCACGCCCTTGCGCCGCAGGTCCTGCGCCAGGGCCCGCCGGGCCAGACCGCGGGTCTGCTGCCGCGAGCGCACCAGCATCTCCGCGTAGGCGGCGTCGTCGACGAGCCCGACCTCCTCGAAGCGGTCCAGCACCGCGGCCGCGACGTCGGGCGGGACGTTGCGGGCGGCGAGCTTCTCCGCCAGCTGCGCCCGGCTGCGCGGCGCCATCGTGAGCTGGCGCAGCACGATGGCGCGCGCCACCGCCACGGGGTCCGCCTCGACGTCGGGCTGCTCCTGCGCGGGCGCGCCGCCGTGCTCGGGTGGGCCGTCGTGGCGCCGGCGCCGGGAGCCCGCGGTGGGACCCCCGGCGCCGGGTGCCGTCAGAAGTCGACCTCCGCCTCGGCCTCGGCCGGCGCGTCGACGCGCGGGCCGACACCCAGCTTCTCCTTGATGCGCTTCTCGATCTCGTCGGCGAGGTCGGGGTTGTCGCGCAGGAAGGCGCGGGCGTTCTCCTTGCCCTGGCCGAGCTGGTCGCCCTCGTACGTGTACCAGGCACCGGCCTTGCGGACGAAGCCGTGCTCCACGCCCATGTCGATGAGCCCACCCTCGCGGGAGATGCCCTGGCCGTAGATGATGTCGAACTCGGCCTGCTTGAACGGCGGGCTGACCTTGTTCTTCACGACCTTGACGCGGGTGCGGTTGCCGACGGGGACGGTGCCGTCCTTGAGGGTCTCGATGCGCCGCACGTCGAGGCGTACCGAGGCGTAGAACTTCAGCGCCTTGCCACCCGTCGTCGTCTCCGGCGAGCCGAACATCACGCCGATCTTCTCGCGGAGCTGGTTGATGAAGATGGCCGTCGTCTTGGAGTTGCTCAGCGCACCGGTGATCTTGCGCAGCGCCTGCGACATCAGGCGCGCCTGGAGGCCGACGTGGCTGTCACCCATCTCGCCCTCGATCTCCGCGCGCGGCACGAGGGCGGCGACGGAGTCGATGACGATGATGTCGAGCGCACCGGAGCGGATCAGCATGTCCGCGATCTCCAGCGCCTGCTCACCGGTGTCCGGCTGGGACACCAGCAGCGCGTCGGTGTCGACGCCCAGCTTCTTGGCGTAGTCGGGGTCGAGGGCGTGCTCGGCGTCGATGAACGCCGCCACACCACCCCGGCGCTGGGCGTTGGCGACGGCGTGCAGGGCGACGGTCGTCTTGCCCGACGACTCGGGCCCGTAGACCTCGATGACCCGGCCGCGCGGGAGCCCGCCGATGCCCAGGGCGACGTCGAGGGCGATGGAGCCCGTCGGGATGACCTCGATGGGCGGGCGCGACTCGTCGCCCAGCCGCATGACGGAGCCCTTGCCGAACTGGCGGTCGATGCTGGCGAGCGCGGCCTCGAGAGCCTTCTCGCGGTCTGCAGGAGCGGGCATGTCCTCACCTCGGGTTGAGCGGCCGACTCCTCGGCCTGAGCGTCTCGTTCGTCGGTTCCTCTCCGACCCCCCAGACGCTAGACGGCACCTCCGACACGGGGCGGCGGCGACGCCGCCCTGTGCACGGGAGGTCCCGCGGGGGCCCCTGTGGAGGGCTCGAGCCTAACCGAACACGTGTTCGACCGCGAGCAGCCGGGCGGCGCGCCGAGCCGTCCGGGCCGGGGTGCGGCGCCCGGCGGGCGCCGCACCCCGGCGGGGGACGGGCGGCTCGGGGGACGGGTGGGTCGGGGGGCGGGCGGGTCAGGGGGCGGGCACCGCGTCGGCGGCCCGCACGATGTCGTCGACGACGATCTTGCGCATCTGCATCATGGCGTCGCTGGCCCGCTGGGCGCGGCCGGGGTCGTCGCCGCCGATGAGGTCGAGCAGCACGGTGGGCACCACCTGCCAGGACAGCCCGAAGCGGTCCTTCAGCCAGCCGCAGGGCCCCTCCTCCCCGCCCTCGGTGAGCCGGCCCCAGTAGTGGTCGACCTCGGCCTGGTCGGCGCAGTGGACCTGGAAGGAGACCGCCTCGGAGAAGGTGAACTGCGGCCCGCCGTTGAGGCCGACGTAGCGCTGCCCGTCGAGGCTGAACTCGACGACCATGACGGCGCCCTCCTCGCCGTCGGGCACGCCGGCGGGGGTGCGGGTGGTGGAGAGGATCGTCGAGTTGGGGAAGATCGAGACGTAGTGCTCGGCGGCCTGCTCGGCCTGGCCGTCGAACCACAGGCACGGGATGGTGGTGGGCATCGGTCCGTCCTCTCAGGTGGTCCGCCCCCGGCGGGGCGGTCGGGCGGGAGGACCCGCGCGCCGCGCCGAACTCATCGCGCGGCGCGCGGGGCCCTCAGCGCACCAGGCCGCGGCCCCAGCCCATCCCCGACGTCGCCGCGCCGCCGAGCTGCCCGGCGAAGGTGGCGAAGCTCCACAGCTGGTCCCCGGCGGGCGTGACGGACCCGGCGGCGCCGCGGAAGAGCTGCACGGCGCCGGGCTGCTCGTTGCCCACCCGCTCGCCGAAGACGCCGACCACGAGGTCGTCGCGCCCGTCGCGGTCGAAGTCGCCGGCGCCCAGGGTGTCGCCGAAGCCGTCACCCGCCTGCGCCGCGCCCTCCGCGCCGCCCGCGCCCTGCTGCAGGACGCTGGGCTGCTCCACGCGCAGGCCGTGGTGGTGGCCGTAGAGGACGTGCACCGCCCCGGCGTCCGGCACGCCGCCGGAGTCCTCGCCGAAGGCGCCCACGGCGAGGTCGTCGTAGCCGTCGTGCCCGAACCGCCCGGCGACCAGGGACCAGCCGAAGCGGTCGTGCGGCGCCGGGTTCCCGCCCACCCAGGGCGAGCCCTGCCGCAGGTGCTGGGTCGAGGAGGTGCCCACGCGGCCGGGTTCGCCGAAGGCGACGAGGACCGCGCCGGCGGCGGTGATGCCCCCGGGTGACACCGACGGCCGGCCGATGGCGACGTCCGCGTGGTGCGTGCGGCCGAAGTTGCCCACGGCGAGCACGCCGCCGAAACCCGGGGACGGGCTCTCCCCCAGGTCGGCCGGCGCGACCCGCTGCGCACCGGTGAGCGTCACGCCCCCGGGGTCGCCGGGCAGCAGGGTGAAGTGCTGCGCCCCGGGCGCCCCGACGAGGAGGTCCGGGTAGGTGTCACCGGTGACGTCGCCCGTGGCCAGGGCCGCGCCGAACCCCGCCCCGGCCGCCGGGAAGCCGGGCACCTCGGGGTGGCCCTCGTCGAGGACCGGGCGGGCGGTGAACTGCGGCTCGCCGGCGACGCCCGCGATGCCGTAGAGGACGTGCACCGCGCCGTCGCGGGTCTGCGTGGTCGTCTCCCCCGGCGCCCCGACGGCGAGGTCGGCCGTGCCGTCGCGGTTGAAGTCGCCCGCGACGAGGCTCGCGCCGAACCGGTCGCCGTCCTCCATCGTGCCGTTCGCGCCGAAACCCTGGTAGATCTCCCGGCTGCGGGCGGGGGTGAGGCCGGCGGCGCTGCCCATGATGACGGTGATGCCGCCGGCGTCCGGGGAGCTGTTGCCGTGGTGCTTGCCCGGAGAACCCACGGCGAGGTCGGCGTAGCCGTCGTCGTCGAAGTCGCCCGCGGCGATGGCGGTGCCGAAGCGCTCCGGGCCGTAGGCACCGCCCGCGAGGTCGGGCGCACCCCGCCACCACAGCTGGGTCCCCGGGATGCCGGGGCCCTGGGGACCGCCGTAGGAGACGGTGACGACCCCGGTCTGCGGCACGCCGCCCCAGGTCTTGGTGGGGGCGCCGACGGCGAGGTCCTCGTAGCCGTCGCCGTTGAAGTCGCTGGAGAGGTGGAAGGCCTGGCCGCCGCCGGCGAACGCGGCGGGAGCGGCGGCCACGCCGGCGAGGCAGGTGGCCAGGGCGCCGACCGCGACGGCGGCGGCCGGGGTGCGCTGGAGGCGCTGGGCGAGCGGACGGGTGCGGGTGGTGCGCGACATGGCGGGTCTCCATCACGGAAGGGGTGCGCGTCCGCACCACGGCGGCCCGCGGCCGGGTGGCCGGGGCTGCTGCGTGGGCTGGGACCGTCCGGTCGGACGCGCTCGGCGAGTGCCGGGACCTGAAAACTAACGATGTTAGGAAAAGGGGGTCAAGCAGTGGCCCGCCGGTCCGGCGGGCCACCGGCGGCGCCCTGCGCGGCCGCGCCGCCGGCCCCCTCCGCGCGTGCGGCCACGGCCTCGACCAGGTGCGCCAGACCCGCCTCGAAACCCTCCTCGTCCACCGCGCCGCGGTCGCAGCCGGCCAGCACCTCGGCCAGGGCCGGGTAGCGGCCGGCGTAGGTCGCCGCGTCGGCGAAACCCCCGATGAAGGACTCCAGCACCGAGCCCAGCACGAGGAAGTCGAGGACGACGACGCTGCGCAGCGCCTCCGCCGCCGACAGCCCGTGCCGCCGCAGCGCGGCCAGCAGGGTGTCGTAGACGCGCAGCGAGGACTCCGTGCCCAGCGGGCGCCGGACCAGCATCGCCGTGGCGTGCGGGTGGCGCAGGTAGGCGGCGCGGTAGGAGCGCGCGCAGGCGGTCAGCCCCTGCCGCAGGTCCGCCCCCGCCAGCGGTGCCAGGTCGATCTCGGCGTTGATGAGCTCGTGGACGGCGTCGAGGATCCCGTCCTGGGAGGGCACGTGCGCGTACAGGGACGGTGCGCGCACGCCCAGCCGGTCGGCCAGCGCGCGCATCGACCACCCGGCGGCCCCGCGCTCGTCGATGAGCTCCAGCGCGGCGCGGGCGATGACCGCCGGGCCGAGGGGGTTCGTCGCCGACCGCGGCACGCACCCTCCCCCGCACCCGTCACCCGCACGCGGCCACCACCCGGCGGGCGGCCGCGGTCGCGAGGGTAGCCGCGCCC
>NZ_BAABIL010000485.1:0-2417 GCF_039542765.1 Kineococcus glutinatus | reverse complement strand
CCGCTCGGCGCTCACCGCGCGGTTGCAGCGCGGCGGCGACGAGGTGGTCCACCTGCGCCGGCAGGTCGCGGCGCTGTCACCGGCGGCGACGCTGGCGCGCGGCTACGCGGTGGTGCAGGACGCGGCGGGCCGGCTGGTCACCGCACCGGGCGACGTCGCCGCCGGCGACCCGCTGCGGGTGCGGCTGAGCGGCGGGGAGCTCGCGGCGCGGGTGGAACCGGCAGCCGGTGCGGCGGGGTCCGCTGTCGCAGCGGGCGCCTAGGGTGGCGCGCGTGAGCAGCGAGCCCGTTCCCCCCGCCGGCGCCACCGACCCCGCGATCGAGGCGCTCAGCTACGAGCAGGCCCGCGACGAGCTGGTGGCCCTGGTGCGCACCCTGGAGGCGGGCGGCACCGGCCTGGAGGAGTCCCTGCGGCTGTGGGAGCGGGGCGAGGCCCTCGCCGACCGCTGCCAGCGCTGGCTGGACGGCGCCCGCCGGCGCCTGGACGCCGCCCGCGAGGCCGCCGCGGAGTGAGGGGCGCCCACCCGCAGGGCCGCCCTCAGGACGCCGAGGGGGTCGCCGCCGGGATCACGCGCTCGCCGGCCAGCACCGCCGAGGCGAGCACCTCCAGCTCCGCGAAGTCCGCACCGCCGGTGACGAGGGTGGTCTCCCCGCCGTCCTCGCGCAGCAGGGTGCTGCGGTCGCGGTCCTCGCGGTACAGCTCCAGCCACCGCACGCCCCCGACCTGGCGGCTGCCGGCCTCCGTCGGCGTGGCCGAGGCCGTCTGCGCGGAGACCCACCTCGCCGTGGCCGGTTTCGCCACCTCCACCGCCGCGTAGTCCCCGGCCGGTGTGAGGTAGCCGATGTGCCAGGTCAGCACGTCGTCGGTGGAGCGGTCGGAGTAGGCGGACGTGGGCTTCCAGCCCTCCGGCAGCCCCGTGGGCACCAGCGGCGCGAAGGGCAGCTCCCTCGCCGCGGCGCGGGCTGCCGAGCGCACGTCGACGGGGGGCTGCTGCACGGCGCTGGGCCGGGGCAGCAGCACCACCACGACCCCGACCACGGCGAGGATGACGATCATCGACAGCACCATGTCGCGCGCGGTGCCCCGGCCGCGGGGACGGGGCGGGACGCCCTGCTCCGCCGGCGCCGGCGAGGCCGCGGGGGCACCGGCCGCGGCGGCGGGATCGGGGGCGGCGGCGTCGCTCGGTTCCTGGCGCACGGATTCCACGCCCCCATCGTCGCTGATGCCGTGCGTCACGCCGCCGCCACCCCGTCGCGGGCAGTGGCTACGATCGGCGGGCCGCCGCCACCCCGGGAGGACCATCGATGACGAACTCCGCTACCCCGCTGCCCCCCTCGCTGGCCGTGGGCCGTGAATCACCCGACCGCAACCTCGCCCTGGAGCTCGTGCGGGTCACCGAGGCGGCGGCGATGGCGGGCGGGCGGTGGGTCGGCCGCGGGGAGAAGAACCGCGCCGACGGCGCCGCCGTCAACGCCATGCGCACCCTGATCGGCACCGTCAGCATGAACGGCGTCGTCGTCATCGGGGAGGGCGAGAAGGACGAGGCGCCCATGCTGTTCAACGGCGAGCGCGTCGGTGACGGCTCGGGCCCCGAGTGCGACGTGGCCGTCGACCCGATCGACGGCACCACCCTCACCGCCCGCGGGATGCCCAACGCGGTGGCGGTGCTGGCGGTGGCCGAGCGCGGCACCATGTACGACCCCTCGGCCGTGTTCTACATGGACAAGCTCGTGGCCGGCCCGGAGGCGGCCGAGCACGTCGACATCCGCCTGCCGGTGAAGGAGAACATCCGCCGCCTGGCGCGGGTGAAGAAGAAGTGGGTGGAGGACGTCACCGTCTGCATCCTCGACCGGCCCCGCCACCAGCAGCTGGCCGCCGAGGTGCGCGAGGCCGGTGCGCGGATCAAGTTCATCTCCGACGGGGACGTGGCCGGCGCGGTGATGGCCGCCCGCGAGGGCACCGGCGTGGACCTGCTGCTGGGCATCGGCGGCACGCCGGAGGGCATCATCGCGGCCTGCGCGATGCACTGCCTGGGCGGCACCATCCAGGGCCGGCTCGCCCCGCGCGACGACGACGAGAAGCAGAAGGCGCTCGACGCCGGCCACGACCTGGAGGCCGTGCTGTCCACCGGCGACCTCGTGGCCAGCGACAACTGCTACTTCGTGCTCACGGGCATCACCGACGGCGAGCTCGTCCACGGCGTGCGCTACGACGGCGACACGATCCACACCTCGAGCATCGTGATGCGCTCCAAGTCCGGCACGATCCGCCGGGTGGAGTCCGAGCACCGGCTCTCGAAGCTGCAGGCCTACGCGGCCGTGGACTTCTCCGGCCCCCGCTGAGGTAGGCGCAGGTCCCGCCGCCTCGTCCCGGCCTCCGGCGCCGGGACGAGGCGCGCGGCGGCCGCGCGGGCGCGG
>NZ_BAABIL010000484.1:0-4525 GCF_039542765.1 Kineococcus glutinatus | reverse complement strand
AGCACGGGCAGCACGGGCAGCACGGGCAGCACGGGCAGCACGGGCAGCACGGGCAGCACGTCGATCGTGGTCGGGTACTCCGGGTCCGAGGCGTCGCGGGCGGCGCTGCACTGGGCGTTGCGCGAGGCCTCGGCCACCGGTGCGGGGGTCGAGGTCGTCGCCGTCGACCCCCCGAACGTCCTGGCGTTCCCGCGGATGCCGGGCGGCCACCTCACGGGGCCCTCCGGGTCGTTGCGCGCGGCGCTGGCGCAGGAGCGCGAGCAGCTGCCCGGCCGCTTCCCCGACGTGTTCGCGATCGTCAGCCAGGGCGAGCCGGCCGCGGCGCTGCTGGACGTCGCGGCCACCGCGCCGCTGCTCGTGCTGGGCGCCGGCCGGCGGCTGGGTGCCATCGGTTTCGGTGCCGGGCGCGTGCTGCGGGAGGCGGTGCGCCGCTGCCCGTGCCCGCTGCTCGTGGTGGGGCCCGCGGCCGAGGCCGGCCCGCTGCGGCAGCTGCTCGTCATGGGCGACGTGGACGCCGGGGTGGGGGAGTGGGCCGCCGGGTACGCGGCCGCGGCCCGGTTGCGCGCGCGGGTGGTCACGGCGTGGGGCGTGGACCCGGTGCTCACCCTCGACCAGGACACCGAGCGGGAGTTCGCGCTCCGGGACGCGCGGGTCCGCCACGAGCGCACCGCCGCCGCCCTGGCCGCGGTGCTGCGCCACCCGGCGCCCGGCGGGCTCGCCGAGGGGCGGCTGCGGGACGTGCTGCAGCACCGGGCGGTGCCCGGCGACCTCGTCGTCGTGGGCCGCGTCGCGCTGCACGACGTGCCGGTGCGCACGCTGCGCGCCCCCGTCGTCGTCGTACCCCCGCAGTACCAGCGGCCGGGCGGCTACCGCACCCTCACGCTGCCCGCCGACCGCGCCGAGCTCGTGGGGCCGCAGAGTTCTTGAGGCGCAGCGGCAGCGGACCCCCGCGGGCGCTCACGCCGCCTGCGGGGGCACGACCTCCAGGCGCTGCAGCAGGTAGAGGAAGGCGTCGGCGTAGGGGTGCTGCCCCACCTCGGCGCGCACCCGCTCCCAGTCGACCTGCTCGCGCAGGGCGCGCGCCGCCGGCAGCAGCCTGGAGTAGTTGCAGAAGTGCTCCGACAGCGCGAGGAGCTTGGAGGAGAACAGCTCGGTGGCGCGCAGCACCGGCATCCGCACCGACAGGACCTCCAGCTCGTCGGCCTGCCGGGCCATCTCCCGGCTCACCGGGACCCCCGCGAGGCGGAAGAGCACGTCGACGAACACGCCGTCGGTCCACACCTTGAACAGCCAGTCCTCCGGGGGCCGCTCCACCTCCAGGCCGGCCTCGCGCAGCACCTCGATCGCCCGGTCGACGTCGTCCTCGGCGATGAGGAAGTCCACGTCGTGCTCCGACTCCGGCCCGCCCCGCGCCCACGCCGCGTACCCGCCGCACAGGCAGAAGTCGACCTCGCTGCGCTTGAGCGCCACGGCGGTGCGCTTGAGCGCCTCGCGCAGCAACCTGCGCTCCTGCACCACCTGTTCGAGCTGGGTCACCCGCCCATCCTCGCCGAGGGGCGGTGGTGGCGCTCGGCGAGGCGCGGGCGCGCACCGCGGGGCACACTGGCCCCGTGCGCGTGGCGACGTTCAACATCCTGCACGGGCGCTCCCCGGTGGACGGGCGGGTGGACCTCGACCGGTTCGCGGCGGCGGTGAAGGCGCTGGACGCCGACGTCCTGGGTCTGCAGGAGGTCGACCGCGACCAGCCGCGTTCCTTCGGCGCCGACCTCACCGCGGTGGCCGCGGAGGCGATGGGGGCCCCCGAGCACCAGTTCGTCGCCGCCCTGGCCGGTACGCCGGGGGCGACGTGGATGGCCGCGACCGGCGACGAGCAGCCCGGTTCCGCCTCCTACGGCATCGCGCTGCTGTCCCGGTTGCCCGTGCACTCCTGGGAGACGATCCGGTTGCCGGCCCCGCCCACCCGGATGCCCGTGCGGTTCTCCGGCCGGCGCTGGCCGGTGCTGGCGCAGGACGAACCCCGGGTGGCGGTGGCCGCCGTCGTGGACGGCCCGCAGGGGCCGCTGACGGTGGTGACGACGCACCTGTCGTTCGTGCCGCGCTGGAACACCTGGCAGCTGCGCCGCCTCGTGCGGGCGCTGTCCAGCTGCTGCCCCGAACCGCTGCTGCTGACCGGCGACCTCAACATGGAGACCGACGCCTCGGTGCGCACCAGCGGCCTGCGCCCCCTGGCGCACGCGCCGACGTTCCCCGCCGAGGCGCCCGTGCGCCAGCTCGACCACGTGCTGGCGCGCGGCGACGTCGGCGAGGTGGTCTCCGTCAGCGCACCCGAGGCGCCGATGTCGGACCACCGCCCCCTGGTGGTGGACCTGCGCTGAGCCCCGCCCGGTCCGGCGGCACCGCCGGCGGGGGCCGGGCACGGATCGCCGGTGCGGGCGTCCCGTGCTACCAACGGCGGCATGCAGCAGCCGGCGACCCCGCCCCCGACACCCCTGAGCGCCCACGGGGCCACCGACGCCCGCCGCTTCCGCGGCGGAACCCGCCGGCGCCTGCACGAGCTGCCCGGCCCGCAGGGCGGGGAGAGCGGCCTGACGGTCCTGCTGGCCTTCGGTGCCAACCTGCTCGTCGCGGTGGCGAAGTCGGTGGCCGCGCTCGTCACCGGGTCCGCCGCGATGGTCGCCGAGGCGGCGCACTCCTGGGCGGACGCCGGCAACGAGGTGTTCCTCGTCATCGCGCACCGGCGCGGGGCGCGCCCGGCCGACGACTCCCACCCCTGGGGGTACGGCCGCGCGGTGTACGTGTGGTCGATGTTCGCGGCCCTGGGGCTGTTCGCCGCGGGCGCGGCCGTCTCCGTCACCCACGGCGTGCAGTCGCTGCTGGAGCCGGAGGAGGCCGGCTCCTACCTCGTCGGCTACCTCGTGCTGGGCGTGGCGTTCGTGCTGGAGGGCATCTCGTTCCTGCAGTCGCTGCGGCAGGCGCACGCCGAGGCGGGGCGGCTGGAGCGCGACGTCCTGGACCACGTCCTGGCCACGTCGGACCCCACGCTGCGGGCGGTGTTCTTCGAGGACGCCGCCGCCCTCGCCGGGCTGGTCATCGCCGCCGCGGCCCTGCTCGCCCACCAGCTCACCGGTTCCCCGGTGCCCGACGCGGTGGGTTCCATCCTCGTCGGCGTCCTGCTGGGCGTGGTGGCGGTGGTGCTCATCCGCCGCAACATGCAGTTCATCGTGGGGCAGGAGGCGGACCCGCGGGTGCGGGCGGTGGCCCTGCGCACCCTGCTGGACATGCCGGGGGTGGCCCGGGTGACGTACCTGCGCCTGGAGTACGTCGGTCCCCGCGTGCTGAGCGTCGTCGGTGACGTCGACCTGGCCGGCGACGAGCGCGAGTCGGACGTCGCGGTGCGGTTGCGGGCCCTGGAGGCGGAGCTGGTGCGCTCCCCCGCCGTGGCGGGCGCGGTCCTGAGCCTGTCGGCGCCCGACGAGCCGTCGCTGGTGCCCTGAGGGCGGCGCCGACCCGGTGCGCGGACCGCGATCCCGTTCAGGCGCCGAGGAGGGGGCGGACCTCGATCCAGCCGTCGGCGACGGGGACCATGCGGCCGACCCACACGGCGTGGTCGAGGTCCGAGGCCTCCACGACGAAGCAGCCGGCGAGCGACTGCGCGCCGCCGACGAGGGAACCGCCGGACACGGCGCCGTCCCGGATCGAGACGCCGGTCGACGGCGGTCGCACGGCGTGGCCCGCGACGATCCGGGCGCCGGTCTCGGCGATCTGCCGCGGCAGGCGCATGTGGGCCTCGAGGACGGTGGGCGGGGCCGCGCCCGCGCTGTCCGGCACCTCGCGCTCGTACACCAGGATCATGAACTGCGGGAGCGGTGACCGCTCCTCCGGCGAAACCACGACCACCCCCGGTGACGTGGGCCGGGCCTACTGGTCGTAGCCCTCGACCTCGGGGACGGGGCGGGCGCCGGCGTCGTCGGGGTTGAGGCCGGCCTCCTTGCGGGCCCGCCGCTGCCGCAGCAGGTCCCAGGCCTGGTCGAGCTCCTCCTCCGCCCGCTGCAGCCGCTCGCGCTCCTCGGCCTCCTCGATCCGGCCCTCCGCGAGCTGCTCGCGGAGCCGGTGCTCGGTGTCGACGAGTTCCTGGATGCGCTGGAGGAGCTGCCTGTCGTCCACGGGGACCTCCCTGTCGTCGGGTGCGCGCCCGCCGGGCGGCGGGCCGGCGCCTGCGCAGCACGCTAGGGCGTCCGGGCCGCCGCGGCAGGTCGTGCCCGCCGCCACCGACCCGCGCACCGGCCCGCACCGGCCCGCACGCGGGGTCTCAGGTGTCGGCCCGGCCCTGTCGATGCCTTCTGGGGAGGCAGCCGCCGGGGCGCCTCGGACGGGGGTGCGGGGCGGTGCGCGGACGGCGAGCGGGCGTGGTGCCGGCGCGGCGCTGCACCGGTGCCCTGGCCGGGTTGCTGCTCCTCGCCGGCGGCGTCCACGGCGCGTGGGGGGTGGCCGAGGGCCGCGTCCCGGCGAGCTCGGCCGTGGCCGC
>NZ_BAABIL010000483.1:0-3830 GCF_039542765.1 Kineococcus glutinatus | reverse complement strand
CCCGGTGCGGGGGCGGGCCGCCGCGCGTCCACGTGGTCTAGGGTCGCGGCCGTGGCCGCCGCACCCGCCCTGCAGCACGAACCCGCCTGGGGCCGCACCGCGGCCGGCGCCGACGTCGGCCGCTGGGTGCTGACCGCCGGCGACCTGACCGTGGCGCTCGTCGACCACGGCGCCCGCATCCAGTCCGTGCTGCAGCCCGGCCGCGACGGGCGGGTGGCGGACGTCGCCCTCGGGTTCGCCTCGCTGGAGCCCTACACCGGCAAGGGCCGCTCCTTCGGCGCGACGATCGGGCGTTTCGCCAACCGCATCGCGCAGGGCCGTTTCACCCTCGACGGGCGGGTCCACGAGGTGCCGGCCACCGACCGCGGCAACGCCATCCACGGCGGCCCGCACCCCTTCAGCGAGCAGCTGTGGAGCGCGGCGGAGCTGCCCGGCGCCGACGGGCCGGGGGTGCGGTTCTCGCTGGTCAGCCCGGACGGGGACAACGGCTTCCCCGGTGAGCTGCACGTCCACGTCGAGTACGTCCTCGCCGGGCGGGCGCTGCAGGTGACGTACACCGCCACCAGCAGCGCCGCCACGGTGCTCAACCTCACCAACCACGCCTACTGGAACCTCGCCGGGGAGGGCTCCGGTCTCGTCGACGACCACCTGGTCACCGTGGCCGCCGAGCGTTTCCTGCCCGTCGACGAGACGGGTCTGCCGACGGGGGAGCTGCGCGACGTGGCCGGCACCCCGTTCGACTTCCGCGCCCCGCGCACGATCGGCGAGCGGGTGGGCGGCGACGACGAGCAGCTGGTGCGCGGCAAGGGCTACGACCACTGCTACGTGCTCTCCGAGGTCCCCGGTGGTGCCCGTCCCGCCGCGCTCGCGGTGACCGTCGAGCACCCCGCCTCGGGCCGGGCGCTGGAGGTCGTCACCGACCAGCCGGGCGTGCAGCTGTTCAGCGGCGGGTCGCTGGCGGGCACCCTCGTCGGCAAGGCGGGCGCCGCCTACGGCCCGCGCACCGGGCTGGCCGTGGAGGCGCAGGGCTTCCCCGACAGCCCGAACCGGCCGGGGTTCCCCACGACCGCGCTGCGGCCGGGGGAGGAGTTCCGCTCCACCACGGAGTTCCGCTTCACCACCCGCTGAGGCGGTCCCGGCGGGATCGGTGCCGCAGCGGCGCGGCGGGCTGCGCCCGGGGCGGCGGTTGGGCAGGATCTGCGCGTGCCGTCCCCGTTCGCCGCCGAGCGCCTGCCCGACGGGCGCCGCCGCTACAGCCGCAGCGCCGTGGTGGCCCGCCGCCGGCTGCTGGCGGGCATCGTGGTCGCCGGCGCGGGTGCGGCGGTGGGCGTCGGCCGCTGGCGGGACGGTGGGGGGTCGGCGGTCGCGGACGCCGAGGAGGTCGCGGGGACCTCCGCGCTGCACTCGACGAGCGAGGCCGCCAGCCCCTGGGTCGTCGTCAACAAGCAGCACCCGATCGACCCGGCCGACTACGCGCCCGCCTCGCTGGTGACGGTCGGGGACAAGCAGGTCGCGGGCGTCGTCGGGCCGGACCTCACGGCGCTGCTGGCCGCCGCGACCGCCGACGGCGTGGGGCTCACCCTGACGAGCGGTTACCGCTCGCTGGACTACCAGCGCACCGTGCACGAGCAGGCCGTGGCGCGGGACGGCCGCGCCGCCGCGGAGCGCGTGTCGGCGCGCCCGGGCTACAGCGAGCACCAGACCGGCCTGGCCGTGGACTTCGGCAGCAGCGCCCGGCCGGAGTGCGCGGTGCAGGACTGCTACCGGCTGACGCCCGAGGCGCGCTGGCTGGCCGCCCACGCCGGCGACTTCGGGTTCCTGCTGCGCTACACCGAGCAGAACTCCGCGGTGACGGGGTACGCCCCGGAGTCCTGGCACTACCGCTGGGTGGGGCGGGAGCTCCTGGAGCGGATGGCCGAACGCGGGGTGACGACGCTGGAGGAGTTCTTCGGGGTCAGCGGCGGCGCGGAGTACGCCTGACGCGCGCCGCCGCCCGCGCCGGCGGGGCGCTCAGTCCTCGGTGTGCGGTTTCAGCAGCGCCGCCACCCGCTGCCGGGACACCCCGTACAGCCGGGCGATCTCCTCCATGCTCCTGCCCTGCGCGCGCAGGGCCCGGGCGCCGTGGCGGCGCCAGCGCGCGCCGCCGTCGTCGAGGTGCTGCGCGGCGTCCGTCACGAGCTGCACGAGCAGCGGGCGCCCCAGCAGGGCCAGGATCCGATCGCCGGGCACGCCCTCGAGGCGCAGGCGCTCCACGGAGTCGATGCGGGTGAGCACCTGGTCCAGGAGCGCCGCGGCCGCCAGCACGTGCTCGCGCAGCTCCGCCAGCGCGGCCAGGGTCGGGTCGGCCGCCGGGCCCGCACGGGGATCTCGGTCGGCCATCCGGGCCCACCTCCTGCTCGTGGCCCACACGCGGGGCGGACCGCGCCGGGAACGGTCCGCGGGTCCGCGCACCGCCCTCCGAGGGTGGCACGTGCCCGGCTCCCCGGCACGACCGCTCAAGGTGCAACGGGGGTTGCCGATGAAGGGGGGTGACGGCCGCGCGGGCGCGGCGCGCCGGTGGAGCATACCGCCGGTGGTCATCCGCGCGCACGACCTGCGTGCCCGCCCAACACCGAGGAGCGCCGTCCACCGTGGAGTCCACCCGCCTGTTCCGCTGGATCGCCGACCGCAGGGTCGGCACCCGCATCCAGGCCGTCGCCGTCCTGCTGTCCCTCGTCGCCGTCGCCGTGGGCGTCGTCGGCGTGCTGTCCCTGGGCCGCACCAGCAGCGCCATGACCGGTCTCTACGACGAGAACGTCACCGGGCTCGTCGAGCTCGCCGCCGTCGACCAGGCGCAGCTGAAGGGCCGCGTGCTGCTCGCCAACCACGCCGTCTCCGAGGACGCCGCCACCATGGCCGGCTACGAGGAGAAGATCGCCGACAGCGACGCCGCGCTCGACGAGGCCGTCGCCGGCTACGAGCGCACCGGGACCGAGGCCGTGCAGGCCGACTGGGACCGCTTCACCGACGCGCTGGCGCGGTACCGCCAGATCCGCGACGGCGAGCTGCTGCCCGCCAGCCGCGCCAACGACCTGGCGCTGTACCGGCAGCTGCGCGACAGCACCTCCCAGCCCGTGATCGACGAGATGGCCGCCGCGCTCGCCACCGTGCAGGCGTTCGAGAAGGACGACGCGGCCGCCGTCGCCGCCGCCGGCCGCGACACCTACACCTCCGCGCGCACCACGGTCGTCGTCGTCCTCGTCGCGGGCCTGCTCGTCGCCGGCCTGCTCGCCCTGTTCGTCTCCAAGATGATCGTCGTGGCGCTGCGCCGCGTCGCGCACGCCGTCGAGGGCATGGGCGAGGGCGACCTCACCCGCGAGATCGCCGTCAGCAGCGCCTGCGAGCTGGGGCAGATGGCCGACGCGCTGCGCACCGCGCAGCGGGGCGTCGGCGACGCCGTGCGCGCCATCGCCGAGTCCTCCGGCGCCCTCGCCGCGGCCTCCGAGCAGCTGTCGGGCGTGTCCCTGCAGATCGCCTCCTCCGCGGAGGTCGCCTCCACCCAGGCCGAGGTCGTCGCCGCGTCGGCCGGGCAGATCTCCTCCAACGTGCAGACCGTCGCCGCCGGCAGCGAGGAGATGGGCGCCTCCATCGCGGAGATCTCCTCCTCCGCCGGGCAGGCCGCCGAGGTCGCGGCCGCCGCGGTGGCCGAGGCGCAGACCACCAACGCCATCGTCAGCCGGCTGGGGCGGTCCTCCGCCGAGATCGACGACGTCGTCAAGGCCATCACCGCGATCGCGGAGCAGACGAACCTGCTGGCGCTGAACGCGACCATCGAGGCCGCGCGGGCCGGG
>NZ_BAABIL010000482.1:0-666 GCF_039542765.1 Kineococcus glutinatus | reverse complement strand
TGCGGTGGTGAGGGCCGCCGGTCCACGTCGCTCCTCCTCGCTCGCCACCCCGGGCCGGCCCGGGGCCGGCCGCAGGTCCTCACTAGTCTGCCGGAGTGCCCCCCGAGCCCGGCCCGCCAGGCGCTGCTCCCGCCGGTCCCGTCGTCGGGGAGCTCACCGAGGAACAGCTCATCGCGGCCTTCGCGCCGCTGCTGCCCACCGCGGCGAGCACCCTGCTCGGCCCCGGCGACGACGCCGCGCTGGTCAGCGCCCCCGACGCCCGGGTCGTGGCCACCACCGACATGCTCGTCGAGGGCCGCGACTTCCGCCGCGACTGGTCCGGCGGCGCCGACGTGGGCTGGAAGGCCGCGGCGCAGAACCTCGCCGACGTGGCGGCGATGGGGGCGGCGCCCACCGCGCTGCTCGTCGCGCTCGGCCTGCCCCGCGACGTGCCGCTCGCGTGGGTCCTGGACCTCGCGCGCGGCCTGGCCGCCGGCTGTGCGGGCAGCGGTGCGGCCGTCGTGGGGGGCGACCTGTCCGGTGCCGGCGAGGTCGTGGTCGCCGTGACCGCCCTGGGCGACCTGCGGGGCCGCGCACCGGTGCTGCGCTCGGGGGCCCGGCCCGGCCACGTCGTCGCCGTCGCCGGGCGGCTGGGTCGCTCGGCGGCCGGGCTGGCGCTGCTGCGGG
>NZ_BAABIL010000481.1:0-9645 GCF_039542765.1 Kineococcus glutinatus | reverse complement strand
GGTGCGCCGGGGGCGGTGGTGCCGCCCGCGGGCCGGCCGAGGGGGAGGTCGTCGAACAGGGTGCTCATCGGGAGGACAGCCTAGGCGCGCGGCACGACAGCCGGGGGCGCCGCGCCTACCGTGGTCGGGTGGGCGCCGCCCCGCCCGCCGGTGGACCGCTCCGGTCCATCCCGGACTACAGTGGTCCGCGTGCCCCGCGCCACGAGCCAGGAGATCGACGCGGAGATCATCGAGGCGGCCGCCGCCCTCATCGCGCAGCACGGGTACGAGCAGACCTCGCTGCAGCGCATCGCCGACGCCGTCGGCTACTCCAAGACCGGCCTGCTGCACCGCTTCCCCTCCAAGGAGGCCCTGCTGGAGGCCGTCGCGACGAGCTGCACCGCCGCCGTGGACGAGGTCCACGCCGCCGTGCGCGACCTGCCGCCCGGCCCCGCGCGCGACGTGCAGGTCGTGCGCCGCTTCGTCGAGATGGCCGTCGGCCGCCCCGGCTACGTCTGCCTCGTCCTGGCCCTGTGCACCACCCTCGCCGGCACCGCGGCCGGGCAGCGCATGTCCGACGTGCCCGAGCGCTTCTTCGCCGCCTTCGCCACCGACCCCGACGCGCCCCTGCTGCGCCGCCTGCAGGTCCTCGCCGCGCTCGGCAGCCTCGCCGTGACCGCCATGGCCCCGCTGGAGGAGCCCCCCGAGCGGCTGCGCCCCCTCGTGACCGCCACCACCCTGGCCGCCCTCGGCCACCCCGCCGCCGACCCCGACCCCGACCCCGCCGCCGACGCCGCCGGCTCCCGCTGACCCCGCGCCCGGGCCCACCCCGGAGCGCTCCAGAGAGGACCGACCTTGGCCACCTTCCTGCACCGCCTGGGCGCCGGCGCGCACCGGCACCGCGTCGCCGTCGTGCTCGTCTGGGTGCTGCTGCTCGTCGCCGCGGGCGTCGCGGCGCTCACCCTGCAGAAGCCCTACGTCTCCACCTTCTCCATCCCGGGGCAGGAGTCCACCGACGCCCTCGGCCTGCTCGACGAGCGCTTCCCCGCCACCGGCGCCGACGGGGCCACCGCCCGCGTCGTCTTCGACGCCCCCGAGGGCCAGCTCGTCACCGACCCCGCCAACGCCGCGCAGGTCGCCGAGGTCGTGGCCGGGCTCGGCGACCTGCCGCAGGTGTCCTCCGCGAGCAACCCCCTCGACCCCGCCGCGCCCGCCGTCTCCCCCGACCAGCGGGCCGCGTACAGCACCGTCACGTACGAGGTCATCCAGCCCGAGGTCACGGAGGAGGCCCGCGACGCGCTGTTCGACGCCGTCGCCGAGGCCCGCGCCGGCGGCCTGACCGTCGAGGTCGGCGGCGAGGCGACCCAGGCCGTCAGCGAGGTCGGCGGCATCGGCGAGTTCGTCGGCGTCGCCGTGGCGCTCGTCGTGCTCACCATCACCTACGGCTCGCTCGTGGCCGCGGGCATGAACCTGCTCACCGCCGTCGTGGGCGTCGGCATCGGCGCGGCGGGCATCACCGCCCTCACCGGGCTCGTCGAGCTGCAGTCCACGACGCCGATCCTGGCGATCATGCTCGGGCTCGCGGTCGGCATCGACTACGCCCTCTTCATCGGCTCCCGCTACCGCTCCGAGCTGCTCGCCGGCCGCGACGTCGGGGAGGCCGTCGCCCTGGCCACCGGCACCGCGGGCTCGGCCGTGGTGACCGCCGGCACCACCGTCGTCATCGCCCTGGCCGGCCTCGTCGTGGCCGGCATCCCCTTCCTCACCCAGATGGGCCTCGCCGCCGCCGCCACCGTCGTCGTCGCCGTGCTCGTGGCGACCACCCTGGTGCCCGCCGCCCTGGCCCTGCTGGGCCGGCGCCTCCTGCCGCGCCGGCTGCGCGCCGCCACGCCCGCCGACGCGGCCGCCACCGCCTCCCACCCGCTCCTGGAGCGCTGGGGCACCACCGTCACGCGCCACCGCTGGCTCAGCCTGCTCGCCGCGGTCGTCGTCCTCGGGGTCGTCTCGATCCCGGTGGCCGACATGCAGACCAGCCTGCCCGACGACAGCACCGCCGCCCCGGGCTCCACCCAGCGCAAGGCGTACGACCTCATCGGCGAGCGGTTCGGCCCCGGCGTCAACGGCCCGCTGCTCGTCCTGCTCGACGGCACCCCCTCCGCCGAGCGCGCCGCCCCCGTCGCGCAGGAGCTCGGCGCGCTGGAGGGCGTGGCGCTGGCCCTGCCGCAGCCCAACGCGGACGGCAGCGCCGCGCTCGTCACCGTCATCCCGACCACGGCGCCGACCGACCCGGCCACGACCGACCTCGTGCACGCCATCCGCGACCGCCTCGACGCGGAGGAGTCCGGCGGCCTGCGCACCTACGTCACCGGGCAGACGGCCGTCAGCGTCGACGTCTCCCAGCAGCTGCGCGACGCCCTGCCGCGCTACCTCGTGCTCGTCGTCGGCCTCGCCCTGCTGCTGCTCGTGCTCGTCTTCCGCTCGGTCCTCGTGCCCGTCACCGCGGTGCTCGGCTTCCTGCTCACCATCGGCTCGGCGCTGGGCGCCACGACCGCGGTGTTCCAGTGGGGGTGGCTGCAGCAGCTGGTGAACTCCGACGTCACCGGGCCGCTGCTGAGCATGGCGCCGATCATCGTCGTGGGGATCCTCTTCGGCCTGGCGATGGACTACCAGGTGTTCCTCGTCTCCCGGATGCACGAGGCCCACGCCCACGGCAGCGCCCCCCGCGAGGCCGTGCGCACCGGTTTCCGGCAGGCCGCCCCCGTCGTCGTCGCCGCCGCCGCGATCATGTTCGCCGTCTTCGCCGGGTTCGTGCCCGAGGGCGACGCCACCGTCAAGCCGATCGCCTTCGCCCTCGCGATCGGCATCCTCGCCGACGCCATCGTCGTGCGGATGGTGGCGGTGCCCGCGGCGCTGTCCCTGCTGGGCGGCGCGGCGTGGTGGCTGCCGCGCTGGCTGACCTGGCTGCCCGTGCTGGACGTGGAGGGGGCCGCGCTGGAGCGGACCGCCGCGGGGGCGCCCGCCGGCGCCCGCGCGGCTACGGTGGGCCGCGGGAAGGCCGCCCCCGACGGAGAGGACGCACGATGAGCAGCGACGCACCCGCCGACACCCCCGTGCCGCGGGAGGTGCCGCCACCCCCGGGCGCGGACCTGCCGGCGGTCGTCGACGAGATCGAGGAGCGGGTCGCCACCGAGGTGCAGCGGGAGGTGCACGGCGACGACGAGTCCGCGCGCCGGGCCCGCACCCCGGACACCGGTCAGGGCCCCTCCCAGGACGTCGTGCCGGACACCACCACCGGTGCCGCCGACCCCACCCTCGGCGCCGACGAGGACCCCGACGACACCACGGACGGGATGCCGCGCTCCGAGCCGACCGGCTGAACCGCGGCCCGGGCGGGTGGGTCAGGCCCCGGCGGCCTGCCCCACCGCCCGGCGGGCCACCTGCAGGCCGCGGGCCGCGACGCCCACCAGCCCCAGCGAGGGCGCCTGCTCCAGCGGCACCCACCGCGCCAGGTCCGTGCTGCCGCCCACGTCCAGCACCACCGGCTCGCGCACCTGCCGCGCCGTGGCCGTCACGACGACGCGCAGCGCGTGGAAGTCCTCCAGCACCCCCGCGGGCGAGCGGCCCGTGAAGTGCTCCGAGCCGACCTCCACGAGGGCGTCGACGTCGACGTCCATCCCCGTCTCCTCCCGCACCTCCCGCACCGCGGCGTCGCAGGGGTGCTCGCCGTGGTCGACCCCGCCGCCGGGCAGCGTCCAGCGCCCCGGCGACGGCGTGCGCGGCGACAGCCGGGTCAGCAGCATCCGCTCCCCGGCCACGACGACCGCGTAGGCGGCCAGCCGCTGGCGCCGCACCGGCGCCCCGTCCTCCCCCGGCGCCCCCGGTGCCTGCTCCACCGCCGCGGCGAACGCCCCGTCGGCGGCCACGGGCAGCTCCGGCAGCGCGGCGGCCTGCACCCAGCGGCCGTGCCGGTCCCCGCGCGGGGGATCGCCCAGGTGCCCGCCGTGCAGCAGGGTCACGGCGTGCACGAGGTGCACGGTGTGCACGTCGAGCGGTCCGCCCGGCGTCACGCGGCGCGACACGACGCTGCGGGCCGACAGCGGCGCCCCCGTGCGGACCCCGCCCACCCCGGCCGCGGCCAGCGCCCGCCGCAGCCCCTCCGAGGGCGACTCCCCGTGCCGCAGCACCACCGCGGGCAGCACGTCGCCGGGCCCGTCGCCGCCCACGCCGTCGTGCGGGCCGGGCACCACGAACAGGTGCTCCCCCGAGCGCAGGACGGCGTGGACGACGACGCGCTGCAGCCGCCGGGTGCTCGCGCGCGCTGCGCTCACCGGCGCCCGAGCTGGCCGGCGACGGCGCGCTGGTTGACCCGCTCGGCGTAGAACGAGAGGAAGGGCACGGTGCCGGCCAGCGCGGTGAGGACCATGCGCGAGACCGACCAGCGCACCCGCGTGCCCAGGTCGAAGGTGGTGATGAGCAGGAGGACGTACAGCGTGCCGTGGATGGGGCCCATCGCGCGCACGACGAGGTCGCCGCCGCCCATGACGTCGAGGTACTTCTGCGGCATCCCGACGAGGGTCAGCACGAGCAGCCCGATGCCCGTCAGCCACGCCGCGACCCGGTAGCGCAGCAGCGCCGCGGCCACCTTGCGCGGGTCGCCGAGGGGGGCGGGGGACGCCGCGGGACGGGCGTCGCGGGTGCTGTTCTCACTGCTCATCGGGTGTGCTCCTCCAGCAACTGGTCGCCGCCGTCGTGGACGTGGTGCGGATCGTGGTCGCAGGCCGGGCCGGGCGCGGGGTCGGGCGCCGGGCCGGGTGCGGGGTCGGGCGGACCGGCGCCGGCCACGGGGCCGGTGGGTGCGCCCACCTCGTCGCGCAGCGCGCGCACCCACACGAGGACGGCGAAACCGCCGAAGACCGCCCACTGGGCGGCGTAGGCCAGGTTGCGCCAGTCCAGCCGCCGCTCGGCGCTGCCCGCCTCCTCCGGCGGCGCCACGCGCAGCGGCGCCCCGGCGGTGGTGGCCACGGCGTAGGCGGGCAGCAGCGGGTAGCCGACGCGGTTGACGAGGAGGGCAGGGCTGGCGACCCACACCTGCCCGTCGGGCAGCGGGCCGCTGCCGGGCGCGTCGTCGCTGGCCTCCGGCGGCTGCACGACGCCCACGAGGTCGGCCGCACCCGCGGCCGGGGGCGCGGCGGTGGTGCCCGCGGGGACCCAGCCGCGCACGACGGGCACCCCGCTGCCGTCGGCCAGGCGCACGACGCCCAGCACCCAGGACCCCTCGGCGCCCTCCAGCCGCCGGCGCGGCAGCAGGAGCTGCACGTCCTCGTCCCACGTGCCCACCAGGCGCACCCGGCGGCCGACCTCCTCGACGGTGAGGGGGTCGGTGCGGCCCACGACCCCCTGCACGTCGACGACGGGGTGCGCGGCGGCGGGCGAGGACAGGACGACGTTGCCGCGCTGCCACTGCCAGGTGCCGAGCACACCGCACGCGGCCACGACGAGCAGGCAGACGGCGGTCAGGAGCACCCCCCGGCGCGTCAGGAGGACGCGGGCGGCGGGAGCGGGCACGCTCCCAAGGCTACGTCGCCGGGTGCGCCGCACCGCACGGCGCACCCGGCGCGGCGGCGGGAGCCCGCGGGCGGCAGGATCCGCGGGGGCGGGCCGACCGCCCCGGCGCCCGGGCCCGCGCCCGGTGCCCGTGCCCGAACCCCGTGCCCGAACCCCGATCCGGAGGACCCCGTGACGATCACCGTCCTGGCCACCATCACGCCCAAGCCCGGCCGCGCCGCCGCGGTGCGCGCCGCCTTCGAGCAGATCATCGGCGACGTCCACCAGGAGGAGGGCTGCCTGCTCTACGCCCTGCAGGTGGGCGGGGAGCAGGGCGCGGAGAAGCTGTACATGGTCGAGAAGTGGACCTCGCGCGAGGCGCTGGCCGCGCACGCGGCGGGCGGGCCGCTGCGCCGGCTGGACGAGCTGCTCGGCGACGACCTCGCCGTGCCCACCGAGGTCGTCGTCGCCGACCCCGCCCCCGCGGGCGATCCCGCCAAGGGCGCGCTGTGACCCGCTGACCGCGGCCGGCGCGGTTCCGCCCGGCGCGGGTGCGGGCGGGACTGCGCCGGGCGGGTGGCGCGCACAGCGCGCGGACAGCTCCCACAGCCCTGCCACAGGTCGCTCACACCCCGCTCCGGGGCGGGCGGTCGACCCTCACGCCTCGTGCCCCTCCTCTCCCGCCTGCGGTGGCAGTACGCCGCCCTGACAGCCGTCGTCCTCGCCTGCGCCGTCGCGGCCTGGTTCCTGCTGGCCGGCGGCGGTGGCGACGCCCAGGCCGCCACCGTGCGCACCAGCGCCGCCACCACCGGCGACGTCTCCGCCACCGTCACCGCCTCCGGCACCGTCACCGCGCCGAAGCAGGCCACGGCCAGCTTCACCGGCTCCGGGACCGTCACGGCCGTGGCGGTCACCGTGGGCCAGGTGGTGGCCGAGGGCGACGTGCTCGCCCGCATCGACACCGCCGCCGCGGAGCTGGCGCTGGAGCAGGCCCGCGCAGACCTCGACTCCGCCGCCGACGCCCTCGAGGCGGCGCAGGACGCCGAGGACGCCGCCGAGGCCGCCGAGGAGGCCGAGGACGCCGCCGAGGCCGCCGGGGAGACGGCCGGCGCGGCGAGCGGCAGCGCCACCGGCAGCGGCACCGGCGGCTCGGCGCAGTCGGTGGCCCAGGCCCAGGCCTCCCACGACAAGGCGGAGCTGGCCGTGCAGGAGGCGCAGGCCACCCTCGACGGCACCACCCTGACGGCCCCCATGGCCGGCACCGTGCTCGAGGTCAACGGCGTCGTCGGCGACACCGCGGGCTCCGGCTCCACCGGCAGCGCGGCCGCGGCCGGCGGGCAGTCGGGCACCTCCAGCACCTCCAGCGCCTTCGTCGTCCTCGCCGACCTGTCCGCCCTGCAGGTCGAGGCCGACTTCTCCGAGAGCGACGTCGCCTCCCTCGCCACCGGGCAGACCGCGACCGTCACGCTCAACGCGACGGGCACCAGCAGCCCCGGCAGGGTCGCCGCGATCGGCCTGACCGGCACCGCGACGAACGGCGTCGTGCAGTTCCCCGTCACGATCTCGCTGGACTCGCTGCCCGAGGGCGTCCGCGTCGGGCAGACGGCCAGCATCGTCGTCACGACCGAGTCCGCCACCGGCGTCGTCACCGTGCCCAGCGCGGCCGTCACCTCGACCGGCACCGGCACCGGCACCGTCACCGTCGTCACGACCGGCACCGACGGGCGGAGCTCCCAGCAGCGGCGCACCGTGTCCACGGGTGTCGTCGGCGACACCGCCACGGAGATCACCGAGGGGCTCACCGCGGGCGAGCAGGTGCTGCTGCCCACCCTCACCACGACGACCTCCACGGGCACCACGCAGCGCACCGGCACCCAGGGCGGTCTCGGCACCGGCGGCGGCTTCGGCGGCACCGGCGCCGCCCCCGGCGGGTTCGGTGGCGCCGCCCCGGGCGGCACCCGATGAGCACCGGCGGCACCGGCACCCCGGCCCTGGCCGTCCACGACCTGCGCAAGCGCTACGGATCCGGGGACACCGCCGTGGAGGCCCTGCGCGGGGTCGACCTCGTCGTCCGGCGCGGCGAGTTCGTCGCGATCATGGGTCCGTCCGGGTCGGGCAAGTCCACGCTCATGAACCTGCTCGGCTGCCTCGACACCCCCACCTCCGGCACCTACCTGCTCGACGGGGTGGACGTCGGCGAGCTCGACGAGACCGGCCTGGCCCTGGTGCGCAACCGCAAGCTGGGCTTCGTCTTCCAGGCGTTCCACCTGCTGCCCCGCACGAGCGCGGTGGCGAACGTGGAGCTGCCGCTGGCCTACGCCGGCGTCGGCCGGGCGCAGCGGCGGCAGCGGGCCCTGGCCGCGCTGGACCTGGTGGGGCTGTCCGACCGCGCCGGCCACCGCCCCAACGAGCTCTCCGGCGGGCAGCAGCAGCGGGTGGCGGTGGCCCGCGCCCTGGTGACGGCCCCCGCGCTGCTGCTGGCGGACGAACCCACGGGCAACCTGGACACCCGGTCCACCGCGGACGTCCTCGCCCTGTTCGGGCAGCTGCACCGGCACGGGCGCACGATCGTCCTCATCACCCACGAGGACGAGGTCGCCGCGCACGCCGAGCGGGTGGTGGTCGTGCGGGACGGGCGCATCGTCTCCGACCGCCGCCAGCAGCCGGTGGCGCCGGCGCCCCTCGCGGCGGGGGTGGCCTGAGGTGGGGCAGGCGGCGCGCTTCGCCCTGCTCGGCATCGCGGCGAACAAGATGCGGACGGTGCTGACGACGCTGGGCGTCCTGATCGGCGTGGCGGCCGTCATCGTCGTCGTGGCCGTCGGCAACGGCGCCTCGGCGTCGGTGCAGCAGCGCATCTCCGGCCTCGGCACGACGACGATCACGGTGCGCAGCGGCGGCGCGACCTTCGGGCAGGGCGCCGCGAGCTCGGCCTCGCTCACCGTGGCCGACGCCGACGCCCTGGTCGGCCCCGAGAGCCCCGACGTGGCGTCGGCGGTGCCGGTGGTCAGCACCTCGGCCACGGTCTCCTCCGGCGGCACGAGCACGACGACCCAGGTCGTGGGCACCCGCCCGGGCTACCTCGACGCCTCCTCCTACGGGGTGAGCGCCGGCGAGCCGTTCACCACCGCCGACGTCGACGCCGCCCGCAAGGTCGTGCTGCTGGGCAGCAGCGTCGCCACCGACGTCTTCGCCGGCGCCAGCCCGGTCGGCCGGCAGGTCCTGCTCGACGGCGTGCCGTTCACGGTGGTGGGGGTGGTGGCGTCGGAGGGCACGAGCAGTGGCGGCGGCGCCGACGCCGACGCGGTGGTCATCGCGCCCCTGACGACGCTGCAGCGCTCCCTCACCGGCTTCGGCAGCATCTCCTCGATCACGGTGCAGGCCCGCAGCGCGGAGGTGGCGGACGGGGCCGCCGCCCAGGTCTCCGCGGTGCTGGCCGACCGGCACCCCGCGGCGGACGGGCAGGAGGCGGGCTTCACCGTCACGAGCGCCTCGGCGCTGCTGTCCACCGCGCAGGAGACCACCCGCACGTTCACGGTGCTGCTCGGGGCGATCGCGGCGATCAGCCTGCTCGTCGGTGGCGTCGGTGTCACCAACATCATGCTCGTCAGCGTCACCGAGCGCACGCGCGAGATCGGCGTGCGCAAGGCGCTGGGGGCGACCCCGGCCGCGGTGCTGGGGCAGTTCCTCCTCGAGGCGGTGCTGCTCAGCCTGCTCGGTGGTGGCCTCGGCGTCGCCCTGGGGCTCGCGCTCAGCCGGCTGGAGATCTCCGGCATCCAGCCGGTCGTGGTGCCCGCATCGGTCGTGGTGGCGCTCGGTGTCTGCGTCGCCATCGGCCTCTTCTTCGGCGGTTACCCCGCCCACCGCGCCGCGCGGCTGCGTCCCGTCGACGCGCTGCGGCACGAGTGACCGACCCACCACCCCTGGAGGACGACCCGTGACCGATCCCAGCACCTCCCCCGTCGCCGCCCCGGCCGGCCCCGCAGCGGGCCCCGGCCCCGGCGCGGGGCGCGAGGCCCTGCACGACACCCTGCTCGCGCCCGTCGACGGCGACGACCTCGACCCCCGGCTGCGGCAGCGCCGCTCCCGCCGGCCCGACCGGCGGGTGGTGCTCGCGCTGTCCGC
>NZ_BAABIL010000480.1:0-11793 GCF_039542765.1 Kineococcus glutinatus | reverse complement strand
TCGGTGTAGGAGTACATCGCGATCTGGTTGGGGGTGCCGGTCGTGGAGGTGCGCTGCAGGCGCGCCTCGATCGTCACGGTCCCCGTCAGGTTCTGCTCCAGCGCGTTGTGGACGGCCAGGGTGCCCGCGCTGCTGCTGGTCTTGGAGATCCTGAGGAACTTGTTCCCGGCCCTGGCCGGGTCCTCCTCGATCGTGATCGTCCCCACGGCGCTGTTGGGCCGGGCCAGCAGGGCGCCGTCACCGGTGCCGGTGAAGGTCCCGGTGCCCTCGTCGTCGAAGGTCTCGTCGATGGCGTAGACGGTCTCGCCGACGACGGCGGCGAGCGTCAGGGCGAGGGTCACCGTGCGCGCGGCGCGGACGGTGACGCCCGGCGTCGAGGCGCTCTGGTACCCGTCCTTGGCCACGGAGACCGCGTAGCCCTCCCCGGCGGGCAGGTCGGTGAAGGCGAAGGAGCCGTTCGCGCCGGTCGTCGCCGTCGCGACCACCGACCCCTCCCTGGACGCGGTCACCGTCGCCCCCGCGACGGGGGAGGTGGAGGAGGTCACCGTGCCGACGAGGTCGCCGGTGGTGGCGGTGGTCGGCCCCAGCGGCAGGTCCGCGCTGCGCGTCGCGCGGTCCGCGAGCGTCACCGCGACCGACGGGCCGTCCGCGTAGCCGTCGGCGGACGGCACCAGGGCGTACCCCCCCACCGCGGCCTCGACCGCGTAGCGGCCGTTGCCGTCCGCGACCACGCTGCCGGTCCCGTACGAGACGGTGGCGCCGGGCACGGGCGCCCCCTCGGAGTCCCGGACGACGCCGGTCACCAGCCCCTTCCCGGCCGGGGGGACGTACGAGGTCGGGCCGACGGTCGGGGGGGCGGTCAGCGCCCTGCCGAAGAAGTCCCCGGTCACCGGCAGCCGGCTCTGGGTGGAGTTGCCGGTGACGGCGAACCCGGGGGCCAGCTGCGCGAGGTCGACGGGCGCGCCGGCCGCGACGAGCGGGGAGTCGGCGGCGGCGATCATCGCGTTGGTGATGGCCGCGGCCGGCTCGCCCACGAGCTTCGGGTCGCCCGTGACGGGGTTCGGGTCCTCGGCCGGGGGGACGACCTTCGGGCCGTGGTAGGAGTTGTTGCTGAAGAAGACGCCCGGGTACGCGGACTGGAACCGGGCGGACGTCACGTCGGCGCGGGTGTTGACGAAGACGTTGTTCAGCACGTGGTGCCGGTTCTTGTCCAGGAGGTAGCTCGCGGCGCTGCCGGAGGACTGGAAGAACCCCACGCCGTTGTTCTGCACCGGCTTCTGCGTGTTGTACATCAGGTTGTTGTGGACGACGTTCACGCCCGAGTCGCCGTGCGGGTTGATGTAGTTCTTGTCGACGTCCTGGATGACGTTGTAGCGGACCACCGCCGTGCTGAAGGAGAACCCGCACAGCAGGATGCCCTCACCGGACTCGTGGACGTAGTTGTGCTGGATGAGGATGTTCGACGTGCCCCGGTCGGGGTCGATGGCGTTGGAGTCGGCGGCGTTGACGCGCATCTCCACCTCCGCGACCTCGTTGTCCTCGACCACGACGTCGTCCGAGTAGTACATCTCGATCCCGGAGACGCCCGTGCCGTCGATGCTGTTGCCCGCGACCGTGGCGCGCTGGACGCTCGTCAGGTAGAGGGAGTTCCAGCCGTACTCGGTGTCGCGGTTCGTGAGGTAGTTGCCCGAGACGTCGACGTTCGTGTGCGGTCGCCAGTCCGGGTCCTCGGTGATGACGCCGGTGGTGCTGGCCTTCGCCACCGCGCGGTCACCCCAGCCGGGCTCGACGTCCCGGTAGCGGTTCTCGCCCATCCCGGAGAACTGCTTGAACGCGACGTTGGCGAACGCCGTGTTCGCGACGACGCTGTCCCGCACGCTGATGTCCTGGAACTGCGACGCGGTCTGCCCGTCGCCCTTGAGGCCCTCGAAGAGGATGCCGCCGGTGCGCTTGGAGCGGTCCAGGCCCGAGTTGCCGATCGACCACATGACGCCGCTGACGTCGTGGACGAACACGTCGTGGATCGCGACACCGCGCAGCGTGCCCGCGTTCTCCGCCTGCACGTGGATGCCGCGCAGGTCACCGGTCTTGGGGTTCTCCTCCCCCGGCAGCTGGCCCTGGTTCGCGCCCGGCTGGAAGGTGGTCGCGTCGAAGCCGTCGGTGACGTTGGTGATCTCGAGGTTGGAGACGTCCCAGTGCTGCTGGCCCGACAGCTGCAGCACGTCGTTGACCACGCCCCGGCCGTTGAGCTCCGGCGCGGCGCCGTCGCCGTAGCTGGAGAGGACGATGGGGCTGGCGGCGGTCCCCGAGCCCTTCGGCGCCAGCAGCGCGGTCGCGTCGGCGCCCACGACGTCGACCGGGGCGCCGCCGACCCAGCGGGTGTAGTCGTAGGCCTCCTTCGCCACGGCGTCGCCCTCGGCGGACCAGGAGCTGCCCGCCTTCAGCAGGATCCGGTCACCGGGGGCGAACGTGGTCGCGTTGACCTTCGCCAGGCTCCGCCAGGCCGTCGCCGGCGACCGCCCGTCGGCGGAGTCCGAACCACCCGCGGAGTCGACGTGGTACGTCACCCCGGAGCCCGCCGGCGCGGAGCCGTCCGCGACGGGCAGCACCCCGCTCGCGACCACCGCCCGGCCGTCGGCCGTCAGCCCGCTCTTGTCCGTGAAGCCGGTGGTCGGCACCGCGGGATCGGCGGCCGCGGCGGGGGCTGCACCCGCGACCGGGGCGGCGCCCGCGAGCACGGCCGCGGCCGCGGCGGAGGCCGTGAGCTGGGCGAGCCATCGTGTCGATCTCTTCATGACGTGCGGTCCCTTCCTGTCACTGCGGTCCCGGAGGTGTTCTGAACGACGCTGTTCGAGCGCACCCGCTCCGCACCGGCGTCAGCGGTGGGTCGCGGCGACCTCTCCGGCCTCGCGGGCGGTGGCGGTCGTGGCCCCGTCGCGCAGGTCGACACCGAGCTCGAGGTCCTCGACCAGCACGGGCCGGCCGGTGAGCAGGGACTGGTTGGCGGCGATGCCGACCGCGACGGCACGCACGCCGTCCAGGTAGCCGGCGGCACGGGCCAGGGGGTCCTCCCCCAGCCGCAGGTCGCGCCGGAACACGTCCTTGAGCAGGATCGCGTCCCCCCCGCCGTGCCCGCCGACGCCCGCGGGGATCGGCACCTCCCGGGTGCGGTCCCAGTGCGCCTGCACCGTCAGCCGCTCCCCCTCGGGGCGCAGCGGGTCCGAGGTGACCGCGCCGGGGGTGGCCGACGGGTCGAGCACCGCGTTGCCCTGCTCGTCGAGGGCGACGAAGCCCCGCTCGACGACCTCCAGCTCCGCCCGCCCGGCCGTGCCGTTGACCGTCACGCGGTAGCCCTCCCACGGCGCGTGCGCGTTGAGGGAGTACGTCAGCGTGGCACCGCCGGCGTAGTCGACCAGGACCGCCAGGTTGTCCTCGATCGTGACGCCGGGGGCGAACACGTCCTGGTCCCGCACGTAGCCGTCGTGGTGCTCCACGTCCAGGTACAGCGCCGCCAGCCGCGGGTCGGCGCGCAGGTCCAGCGCGAACGGGTCGCCCTGGGCGCCGGTGCCCCGTCGCGGCCGCCCGACCAGGCCCCGCCCGGCCGCCGCCCGGTCGCCGTAGAACCGCAGCGCACCCGAGGCGTAGACCCGGGAGGGCACGTCGTCGAGCCACCAGTTGACCAGGTCGAAGTGGTGGGAGCTCTTGTGCACGAGCAGCCCGCCGGAGTTGGCCTTGTCCCGGTGCCAGCGGCGGAAGTAGTCCGCGCCGTGCACGGTGTCCAGGGCCCACTCGAAGTGCACGCTCGTCACCTGGCCGACGGCGCCGGAGGCGATGACCTGGCGCAGGGTCGAGTTCCGCGGCGCGTAGCGGTAGTTGAAGGTCATCACCACGTCCCGGCCGGTCTCGGCCACGGCCGCGGTGATCCGCCGGCAGCCGGCCGCGTCCGTCGTCAGGGGCTTCTCCACCACCACGTCGGCCCCCGCGCGCAGCGCCCGGTCGACCAGCCCGGCGTGCGTGTGGTCGGGGCTGGTGACGACCACGACGTCCACGCGCTGCTCGGCGACCACCGCCTCCAGGTCCTGCGGCGCGCACCGGGGCAGCCCGGCGGCGCCACCGAGCCCGAGCGCGCTGCCGACCTGCTCGTCGTAGTAGGCCACGCGCCCGGGGTTCGGGTCGCACCAGGCCACGATCTCGCCGACGTCGGCGTGCTCACCGGTCAGCGCGGCCACGTACATGCCGGCGCGGTGGCCGGTGCCCACGACCATGTGGCGCCGGCGCGGCCGCCCCGGCGGCACGGGCGCGAAGTCGGGCACCACCCCGGGCCCGGCCGTCGTCGAGGCGCTCGAGGCCGGCAGCGGCGCCGTGGGGTTCTGGTCGACCGGCGGGTGCACGCGCATGGGGTCCTCTCACGGGTGGTGCGGCATCGGGGCGGCATCGGGGCGGCATCGGGGCGCGGGCGGGGCTGCACTGCGCTCACCCGCTGCCCCGCGTCGTCGGTCCGGGGGCGACCGGTCGCACCAGCGCGTGGTCGGCCCGGGCGAGCGGGACGGGAAGCGGTCGCCGCTGCAGCCGGTGCGACGGTGCGACGTAGCGGCTCTGCGACGACAGGAGCAAACTATGACCGTTCACAATCCTCGTCAAGGTTCGCGCTACGCTCGGACCCACCGCGAGGAGGGGATCGCATTGACGAGCGACGTCGGCACGCGCCGCCCGACCATCCGAGAGGTGGCGCGGCTGGCGGGGGTGTCGCACGAGACGGTCGCCCGGTACCTGCGGGCGGACACGCGGATCAAGGAGGCCTCGCGGGAGCGCATCGGGGCAGCGATCGCCGAGCTCGGCTACCGCCCCAACCTGGTGGCCCGCGCGATGCGCAACCGCCGCACGGGCCGCCTGGCCCTGCTGCTGCCCGCGGGCGTGGCGATCAGCTCGCTGGAGATGCTCGCCGGCGCCACCGACGCCGCGGGCGCGGCCGGTTACGTGGTCGAGGTGGTGACGCTCGGCGGACCGGCCGGCGTGCGCTCCGAGCGCGTGCTGGAGCTCGCCGACTCGGGCCTGTTCGAGGGCATCGTCTCGCTGACACCGCTGCCGGCCGGCCTCCTCGGCGCCGGCGCCACCCGCACCCCCGTCCTCGTGGCGCCCCACTACGACGAGCACATGCGCGGCATCGGCGCGCTGGCGGACGCCTCGTGCGTCGCGGACCTCGTCGAGCAGCTCGCCGAGCAGGGCCACACGACCTTCCTGCACGTCTCCGGCGACTACGCGCACACCTCCGCCCGCAACCGCAGGCAGGTGTACCTCGACACCATCGCCCGCCTGGGCCTGCGCAGCTACGCGGTCGTGGACTGCGACTGGGACTGGCGGCGGGCCTGGCGGGCGGTCCTGGACCTGCCGGCCGACTGCGGCGTCACCGCCGTCGTCGGCGCCAACGACAAGGTCGCCGCCGGCGCCGTCCGGGGTGCGCTCGAACGGGGCTGGCGGGTCCCGCAGGACCTCAGCGTGACCGGCTGGGACGACAACCCGCTCGGCGCCGTGATGCCGCCCTCCATCACCACGGTGGCCGTCGACCACGGGCGCCTGGGCCGCGCCGCCGTGTCCGACCTCCTCGCGTTGCTGCGCGAGGAGGCGCCCGCCGCCGACGAGCGGCCCATCACGCGGATCATCTGGCGCGAGTCCACGGGGCCCGCGCCGCGTTGAGGCCCCGGCCCGGCACCCGCGGGGCGGTGACCGGGCCGGGGTGCGCGCACCCCGGCCCGGTCCCGGCTCACGAGGCAGCGTCGATGGAGGACTGGACCTCGGAGATGAAGGCCTCGGCCGCGGCCTGCGGCGTCTGCCGCTCGAACAGCACCTCGAGCAGGTAGCGCTGGATGATCTTGTCCAGTTCGCTGGCGCCGTTGGGCACGATCTGCGGGGCGTCGCCGAGGTTCTCCGAGGCGGTGTCGACGAAGTCGACCGCCTGCTTCTCCTCGGGGGTCAGCGTGCCGGCGATGAACTCGCGGACCGAGGGGTTGGCCGGGATGCCGCGCTCCGTGCCGATCGCCGTGGCCGCCTCCTCGGAGTTGACGAGGAAGTCCACCAGCAGCGCCGCCTCGGCGGGGTGCTCGCTCTGGGCGGAGACCGTCCAGTACATGCCCGGCTTGAGGTAGAAGTACGGCTCGGCACCGGCGTCCCCCGCCGGGATGGGCACCGCCGTGAGCTTCGCACCGCCCGTGGCCGCCGCGTAGGCCGAGATCTGGGTGACCTGCGTGAAGGTCATGGCCTGCTTGCCCGTGGAGAAGTCGGACTGGTCGATCGCCACGGAGGCCTGCTCGGAGAACTGCGACGCCGACTGGGCGGCGCCGTTCTTGACCCAGTCCAGCGAGCGCTGGAAGTACGCCGCGAGGGTTTCCGGCGAGATCGTCACCTCGCCGTCGGTGAACAGCTCCTCGCCGGCCTGCCGGGCGGCCAGGCGCAGGGAGTACTCGTTGTTCCAGGGCGAGATGCCGGCGATCGAGCCCCCCGACTTCGCCCGCACCTGCTGCGCGAAGGCCGTCAGGTCGTCCCACGTCCAGGTCGTCGTGTCGGGCAGCGCGAGCCCGAGCTCGTCGAGGAGGTCCTGGTTGACGAGGATCGCGAAGGCCGTCGTGGACGCCGGCATCCCGTAGAGCGTCTCCCCGGAGCGTCCCGTGTCGAGCACCGACGCCTCGAGGTTGGAGGTGTCCAGCTGGGGCAGCGACCCCAGGTCGGCGAGCACCCCGCGGTCGGCGTAGGAGGCCAGGTAGAGCTGGTCCATCTGGATGACGTCCGGGGAGTTCCCACCGGCGGTCGAGGTGGCGAGCTTGTCCCAGTAGCCGGACCAGTCGGAGAACTCCCCGACGACGTCGATGGTGGGGTGCTGCGCCTCGAAGGCCTCGATGGCCTCCTGGGTGCGGGCGGTGCGGGCGTCCGCACCCCACCACGTCAGGCGCAGCGTCACGTCCTCGTCGCTGAGCGCCGGCGCGGAGCTGCCGGCCGCGGCCGGGCCCTCCGCGGTGCCGCACGAGGTCAGCCCGAGAGCCGTGGACAGGACGAACGCAGAGACCAGGACGCGGCGGGACAGCTCTGTCGGGCGCATGGTGGTGTTCCTTCTTCCGGTGCGGCGGTGGTGGTCTGGTCGGGCGGGAGCGGGGTGGGCGCGTCGCCGCGATCGGCTGCGCGCGGCGACGATCACTTGATGCCGGTCGTCGCGATACCGCGGATGAGGTACTTCTGGCCGACCGCGAAGACGATCAGCAGCGGCACGATGGAGACGACGCTCATCGCGAACATCGCGCCGAAGGAGGACTCGGACTGCGCGTCGACGAAGGTGCGCAGGGCGACCGGGACGGTGTACTTGTTCGGGTCGGTGAGGTAGATGAGCTGGCTGAAGAAGTCGTTCCAGGTCCACAGGAACGTGAAGATCGCGGTCGTCGCCAGCGCCGGCGTCATGAGGGGCAGCAGGATCTGGAAGAAGATCCGCCCGTGACCGGCCCCGTCGATCCGGGCCGCCTCGTCGAGCTCCTTGGGCAGCCCGCGGATGAACTGGACCATGAGGAAGATGAAGAACGCGTCCGTGGCCAGGAACTTCGGCAGGATGAGCGGCAGGAAGGTGTTGATCGCGTCGACCTGCGCGAACAGCACGTACTGCGGGACGATCACCACGTGGACCGGCAGCATGATCGTCACGAGCATGAGCGCGAACGCCGGCTTCTGGAACCGGAACCGCAGCCGCGCGAAGGCGTACGCCGCCATCGAGCAGGTGATGAGGTTGCCCAGCACCGAACCGGCCACGATGACGGCCGAGTTCAGCAGGTAGGTGCTGAACGGCTTGCCGAGCGCCGTCCAGCCGCCGGTGTAGTTCTCGACCTCGAAGGTGTCGAGCAGCAGCGAGGAGTTTCCGAAGATCGCCCCGTCGGGGCGCAGCGAGCTGACGACGAGCCACAGCACCGGGTACAGCGCCAGCACGACGACGGCCACCATGAACGCCTGCCTGAGGACGCTCCGCGCCCGGGCCGCGGCGCCGGGCCCGCGGGTCCGCGCCGTCTGCGCCGCACCGTCCTGCGGGGTCTGCGACGACGGTGCGGCGGGGAGGGTGACGGTGTCAGTCATCGTAGTGAACCCATCGCTTGGAGGCCCAGAAGTTGATGGCGGTGAAGACGCCGATGATCAGCACCAGCAGCCAGGCGAGCGCCGAGGCGTATCCCATGCGGAAGGCACCGAAGCCCTCCTGGTACAGGTACAGCGTGTAGAAGAGGGTCGCGTCGGCCGGTCCGCCGGTCCCGCCCGAGACGATGAACGCCTGGGTGAAGGACTGGAACGAGTTGATGACGGCCAGCACGAGGTTGAAGAAGATGATCGGCGTGAGCAGCGGCAGCGTGATCGCGCGGAACTGCTGCAGCAGGTTCGCGCCGTCCGTGGACGCGGCCTCGTACAGCTCGCGCGGGATCTGCCGCAACCCGGCCAGGAAGATGATCATCGGCGACCCGAACGTCCACACGTGCAGCAGGACGATCGTGGACAGGGCGGTGTCCGGGTCCGAGATCCAGCTCCGGTCCACCTCCAGGCCCACCGCGCCGAGCAGCTGGTTCACGAGGCCGTCCCCGCCGAACAGCAGCCGCCACAGCATCGCGATCGCGACGCTGGAACCCAGGAGGCTGGGCAGGTAGAACGCCGAGCGGTAGAACGTCAGGCCGCGCATGCCCCGGTCGAGCACGAGCGCCAGCGCCAGCGCGACGGCCAGCTGCCCGGGCACGCCGAACAGCACGTAGGTGAAGGTCACCGCCAGCGCCTTGTGCAGCCGGGTGTCCGTCAGCATGTGCTCGAAGTTGGCCAGCCCGACCCAGTTCGGGTCCTGCAGCAGGTTGTAGTCGGTGAAGGCCAGGTAGAGCGAGACGAGCATCGGCCCCAGGGTGAGCGCGAGCACCCCGACGACCCACGGCGCGAGGAAGCCCAGGGCCGCCCGGTCGTCCGGCGTCTCGGGGCGGGGCGCTCCCTTCGGCCGGCGCAGGGTCAGCTGCTGCAGCTCTGCCAGGCTCATCGCCGTGCTCCGATCCAGGTGTGGTGCGTGGGGGTCAGCGCGCCTCCGCCGGGCGCGAGGCGACCTGCGACCTGCAGGCCGGTCCCGTGGTCCATGAAGTTCCTTCGGGTCCAGGTCGTCCGGCCGTGCGCTCGTCGTCGGGCCGGTGGACGGTCGTGGGTCGGCAGCAGCGCCGACCTCCGGCGAAGAATATGAACGGTCACATCTTCGTGATCCGGGACGCTAGTGAACGCCCACCACCGCCGTCAAGCCTGGCCCACCGCGCCCGCCCCGGCGGCGGGACGCAGCTTTCGAGCGCGGCACCGGCGACCCGGCCGGCCCCTGCCGCCGACCAGGGACGGGCCCGGACGCACGGAAAGGCAGCCGCTCGCGTGGGCGAGCGACTGCCTTTCCGTGATCGTGACCTGCGCGTGCGCAGCTCACAGGGGTGGAGGTGGCGGGAATCGAACCCGCGTCCGCCGGCGTGGGACCAGGGCTTCTCCGGGTGCAGTCCGCTACTGGTCTACTCGGCCCCCACGATCACACGGACGAGTCGTGGCCGGGCCCAGCCGCGTTGGTTGTCCCCCCCACCTACGCGACCTCGGTGGGAGGTGAGCCTCCTGGTCGACGCCAGGATCCGGGGCGGAGGCGCACCCGGGCTGACGGACTCGCACTCGCTCAGGCAGCGAGGGCGAAGTCGGTGCGCTGAGAATCGGCACCTATTGGTTTGCACGGATCGTTGACGAGATGACCGTGCATCCTCGACCCGCTTCCCCTGCTTCGACGACCGACGTCGAAACCTGTCACCCCCTGTGCAGTTGTCAACACCGCCGCGCCCGGCGAGCCGGATGCGGCGACCGCGACAGCTTACTGCACAACGCCGGCTCCCGCCGGGGTGTTCCCCGGCCGCCCGCCTACTCCAGGTGCCGGCGCAGCGACATCGCGCGGTCGGCCTCGCGGCGGTCCTGCCGCTCGCGCAGCGCGTGCCGCTTGTCGTAGAGCTTCTTGCCCCGCGCCAGGGCGAGCTCGACCTTGACCCGGCCGTCGACGAAGTACAGCGACAGCGGCACCACCGTCAGGCCGGACTCGCGCAGCTTGCCCGCCCACCGGTCGATCTCCTCCTTGTGCAGGAGCAGCTTGCGCTTGCGGCGGGGCGTGTGGTTCGTCCAGGTGCCCTGCACGTACTCGGGGATGTGCACGCCCTCCAGCCACATCTCCCCGCCCTGCAGGCTGGCGAAGCCGTCGACGAGGGAGGCCCGGCCCATCCGCAGCGCCTTCACCTCGGTGCCCATCAGCGCGATGCCCGCCTCGTAGACGTCCTCGACGTGGTAGTCGTGGCGCGCCTTGCGGTTGCTGGCGATCACCTTGCGGCCGGTCTCGCGCGGCACGGTGCACCCCTCCCAACGGTCCTGCCCGGATGGTCCTGCCGCCCGGGGTCGCCGCGGGCGGGCGAGCCACTGTACGCACCGCACGCCGCCCGCGTCGCGCGCGTTCCGCCGGGGGTCCCGGCGGAACGCGCGTCAGACCCGCAGCCAGCGGCGGATGCTCACCAGGGACGCCAGCACGGCCAGCAGCGCCGCCAGGCCGAACAGGTACGGCAGGTGCTGCAGGACGTCACCGGTGTCGATCAGCCGGACGGTGAGCTGGTCGCGGCCGCCGAGGCGGCCCAGGCCCTGGTCGACGAGCGCCCACAGCGCCACCGAGGCCAGCGCGGCGCCCAGGACCGTCGTGATGAGCCCCTCCAGGACGAACGGCAGCTGGATGATCAGCCGCGAGGCCCCGACCAGGCGCATGATGCCGATCTCGCGACGGCGGCTGAACGCCGTCAGCCGGATCGTCGTCGAGACGAGCAGCACCGCGCAGACCAGCATGAGGGCGGCCAGCACCAGGGCGACGTACGTGGCCGCGTCGAGGGCGCTGAAGAGGGGGTCCAGGATCTCGTGGTCGTCGCGCACCTGCTCCACGCCCGCCGCACCCGCCAGGCCCACCGCGATCCGGTCGTACTGGGTGGGGTCCACCAGGTCGACGCGGAACGACTCCGGCAGGAGGTCCGCCGTGACGTTGTCGGTGACGGCGGAGTCGCTGAAGCCCTCGATGAAGCGCTCGTACGCCTCCTGCTTGGACTCGTAGTAGACCCGCTCGACGTCGGGCGCCAGGGCGCCCGTCTCCAGCTCCGCCCGGATCGCGTCGCGCTGGGCCTGGGTGACCTCCCCGTCCGGGCACAGCTCGACCGCGCTCACCTCGCCGCACAGGAACACCGACACCTGCACCCGGTCGTACCAGTATCCCTTCAGCGACTCCACCTGCGACTGCACCAGCAGCCCGGCGCCGAAGAAGAACAACGACACCATCGTCACCAGGACGACCGAGACCGCCATCGACAGGTTGCGCCGCAACCCGATCCTCACCTCGTTGAGCACGAAGCCCGCCCGCACGCCTGCTCCCCTCCTGCCCGTTCCGGCCCGTCCGCGCTCAGCGCGAGGACCCGTAGACGCCGCGGTCCTCGTCGCGCACCACGCGCCCGTCGTCGAGCTCGACGACGCGCTTGCGCATCTGGTCGACGATGTCGACGTCGTGGGTGGCCATCACGATGGTCGTGCCGGTCCGGTTGATGCGGTCCAGCAGCTTCATGATCCCGATGCTCGTGGTGGGGTCGAGGTTGCCGGTCGGCTCGTCGGCCAGCAGCAGCTGCGGGCGGTTGACGAACGCCCGGGCGATGGCCACGCGCTGCTGCTCGCCGCCGGACAGCTCGTGCGGGCGCCGCTTGCCCTTGCCCTCCAGGC
>NZ_BAABIL010000479.1:0-4532 GCF_039542765.1 Kineococcus glutinatus | reverse complement strand
TGCGACCTCGCCCGGGCGCTGCGCCGGCAGGTGCGCCTCCACCGCCGCGCACAGCGCGTGCACCAGCATGAGGTGGCCCTCCTGCACCGCCGAGGTCGACGCCCCCGGCACGGCGAGCACGTCGTCGGCCAGCGCGCTCAGCGGGTTGGGCTCCCGCCCCGTCATCGCCCACACCCGCAGCCCCGCCTCCCGCGCCCGCTCCGCGGCCCGCAGCACGTTCGGGCTGCGCCCGCTCGTGGACAGCAGCAGCAGCACGTCGCCGGGGCGCCCGTGCGCCTCCACCTGGCGGGCGTAGACCTCCTCGCCGCCGTAGTCGTTCACCACCGCCGTCACCGTCGAGGTGTCCGCGTGCAGCGCGATCGCCGACAGCGGCCGCCGCTCACCCTCGAAGCGGCCCACCAGCTCCGCCGTCAGGTGCTGCGCCTCCGCCGCGCTGCCGCCGTTGCCGGCCACCAGCAGCCGCCCACCGGCGTCGACCACCTCCACGAGGTGCCGACCCCAGCGGTCGAGCCGGTCCGCCTCCGCCTCCAGCGACCCCAGGACCTCCTGCAGCTCCGTGACGTGCTGGCGCACCCACGCGTGCGTCGAGGGCCGCCCCACCGGCCGCGCCGAGCGCAGCAGGTCCGCGTAGGCGGCCTCCGTCGCCGCCGCCACCCGCTGCCAGTCGTAGCGCTGCACCGCCCGCTCCCGTCCCGCCGCGCCCATCCGCGCCAGCTGCCGCCTGTCCGCCAGCAGCGAGCGCACCGCCGCCGCGATGTCCGCGGCCGTCGCCTCCGGGCGGGTGCGCGGGCGCCCCGGCGGCACCAGCCGGCCCGTGACGCCGTCCTCCACCGTGTCGAGCATCCCGCCCACCGCCGTGGCCACCAGCGGCCGGGCGCAGGCCATCGCCTCCAGCGCCACGATGCCGAACGGCTCGTACCAGGGCGTGGCCAGCACGACGTCCGCCGAGCGCATCAGCGCCGGCAGGTGCTCCGGCTGCACCCGCCCCAGCATCCGCAGCCGCTCGGCCACGCCCAGGTCCGCGGCCAGCTCCTGCAGCCGCACCGCCTCCGGGTCGCGCGCCAGCTCCGCCACGTCGGCGCCGCCGGCCACCACCAGCTCCGCGCCCCGCAGCGGCGCCAGCGCCCCCACCGCCGGGTCGACGCCCTTGCGCGGCACCAGCCGGCCCACCGTCAGCAGCGCCGCCGCGCCGCGGCGCCGGCGCAGCGGCACCGGAACCTTCGTGCGGGGGTCGCGCTCGACGGTGAACGCGTCGGTGTCCACCCCGCACGGCACGATCCGCACCCGCTGCGGCACCGCGTCGGCGGCGTGCAGCTCCGCCACCTCGTCGCTGCAGGTGGCGATGACCAGGTCCGCCTCCCGGGCCAGGCGCCGCTCCACGCCGATGCGCTCCGGCGGGCTGGAGTCGTCGGCGCCCTGGTAGCGCTTCTTCACCGCGCCCAGGGCGTGGAAGGTCTGCACCCACGGGATGCCGAGCGCCTCCGCCGGCCGCTGCGCCGCCGTGCCCGACATCCAGAAGTGGGCGTGCACCACGTCCGGGCGCCGCGCCCCCGACCACGCCCGCGCGAGCTCCTTGCCGAAGGCCGGCATGAACGGCGGCAGCTCGTCCTTGGGCAGCGCGGCCGGCGGCCCCGCCGCCACGTGCACGACCTCCACGCCCGGGCGCATCAGCACCCGCTCGGGCAGGTCCGCGGCGTCGCGGCGGGTGTAGACGTCGACCTGGTGGCCGCGGTCGGCCAGCGCCGACGCCAGCGCGGCGACGTGCACGTTCTGCCCACCGGCGTCCACCCCGCCCAGCACGGCCAGCGGGCTGGCGTGCTCGGAGACCATCGCGATCCTCATCGGGTTCCCTCCCCGGACGTGGCGGACGCACCGGCCAGCGCACCGCCGGACACCTCCGCCAGCACCCGCTCCCAGTCGTCCAGGAAACGCTGCACGCCGAACGCCGCCAGCGCGTGCTCGCGCGCCAGCGCACCGCGCTCGCGCGCCTCCTCCGGCTCGTGCAGCCAGCGCCGCGCCGCGGCCACCAGCACGTCCGGGTCGCTGGAGAGCACCCCGGCGCCCGCCGGCACCGCCTCCGGCGCCGCCGTCACCGGCAACCCCAGCACCGGCATGCCGATCATCATCGCCTCGATGAGCGAGAGCCCCAGGCTCGTCCAGCGGTAGGGGTGCAGGTAGGCGCGGTGCCGGGCCAGCTCGGCGTGGGCCCGCGCCTGCGGGAGGTCCTCCAGCACGCTCAGGTGGTGCCCGGCGGGGCCGGCGGCCACCTGAGCGGCCAGCGCCCGGACCCCCATGCCGTGCAGCGCCACGGGCACCTGCTCGGCCACCCGCAGCAGCAGGTCGGTGCCCGCCACCCGCCAGCGCCGCACCGGCTCGTTGACCATCGCCGCCAGCGACGCCGAAGCCCCGGTGTACAGCGCACCCGGGTCGAGCACGCCGTGCTCCACGACGAACGTGCGCGCCGAGCCGCAGTCCCAGAACGTCCGGTTGAAGTGGGTGACGTGCACGACCGGGATGCGGCTCTGGTCCGCCAGCGGGTGGCGGCTGTCCGCGGCCCCCGCGCGCGGGGCGTCGTGCTCGACGTACACCGCGGGCAGGTCCACCCCGGGCCGGCGCCCCGTCCAGCGCTCCACGAGCTCCAGCTCCTCCGGCCGCTGCAGCACGACGAGGTCCACGTCGGCCTCGCGCAGCTGCGCCGGGGTCACCTCCACCGCCGAGGCGGGCCAGGTCCACGTCCGCGCCCGCCCGCGCCCGTCGGGGCCGCGGTCCGGCAGCACCGGCAGCAGGTAGTCGTGGCGGCCCTGCACGAACGCCGTCATCCACGAGCCGTGCACGTGCCAGGTCAGGATCCTCACAGCCGTCCTCCTGCCAGGGTCGTCGGGGCCGCGGCGCGCTCGGCTGCGCGCCGTCCCCGGGGGTCGTCGCGCCCGGCCAGGGCGGCGGCCGCGGCCACCGCGGCCGCCGGGACCACCCCGTCCAGGCAGGGGTGCCCGGGCACGGGGCAGGTGCGGGCGCGGCTGCCGGCGCAGGCCGCGCCCTGGTCACCCAGCAGCGCCACCGGCACCCCGTGCGGCGCCCACCGCGCCGCCGGCACCACCGGGGCGAAGAGGGAGACGACGGGGGTGCCGACCGCCGCGGCCAGGTGCGCCGGGCCGGTGTTGCCCACGACGACGACCGCCGCCTCGGCCAGCACCCCCGCCAGCACCGGCAGGTCCGTGCGTCCACCCAGGTCCGTGCCGCCGCAGCCGGCGGCCACCCGCGCGGTCAGCGCCGTCTCGCCCGGCCCGCCGGTGACGACCACCGGCCAGCCGTCGGCGGCCAGCGCCGCCGCGATGCGCACCGCCTCCTCCGGTGAGGGCGCGCGCGCCGGCACCGAGGCGCCGGGGTGCACCACCGCGAAGGGGTCCTCCGGCAGCAGGCCGCCGAGGGCGGCGCGGGCACCGGGCAGGTCCGCGCGCACCCGCAGGCGCCCGTCGTCGCCGGCGGGCAGCTCGTGCCCGGCCGCCCGCGCCACGTCCAGGGCGGCGTCCACCTCGTGCCGCTCCGGCGCGCCGGGCACCTCCCGGCGGTGGCGCACGTCCAGCAGCGAGCCGGGGTAGTCCTCGCTGGCCGCCGCGATCCGCGGCACCCCCGCCAGCCGCAGCAGCAGCGCCAGGGGCAGCGGGCTCTGGTGGAAGGAGGTGAAGACCACCGCCTCGTCGTAGCCGCGCCCGCGCACCAGCTCCACGAGGGCGGTCACCGCGGTGGGGTCCACCGGCACCGGGGTGAAGCCGCTCCACGGCGGGTCGAAGACGAGGACCTCGTCCACCCCCGGCAGCAGCCGCGCCGCGCCCGCACCGGCGGGGGAGGCCAGCAGGTCCAGCCGGCCGCCACCTGCTCCGGTGCCGTGCGCGGTGGCCGACAGCGCCCGCAGCGCCGGCCCGGTGAGCAGCACGTCGCCGTCGGAGTCCAGGCGCGCGGCCAGGACGCGGGTCACGACCGCTCCCGGGCCGCCGCCAGCGCCACCTCGACCGCCTCGGCCAGCGAGGGCACCACCACCGGCGCGGCAGCCACCTCCTCCTGCCGCGTGACGGGGGTGGGCACCAGCACGGCCCGGGCCCCGGCGGCCAGCGCGGCCTCCACGTCGGCGCCGATGTCCCCCACGAGCAGGCACTCGGCGGGCGAGACCCCCAGGCGGCGGGCGGCCGCCAGCACCATCCCGGGCTCCGGCTTGCGGCAGGCACAGCCGTCGGCGGGGCCGTGCGGGCAGTGCAGCACCGCGTCGAAGGGGCCCAGCAGCTCCTGCACGCGCGCGTTGACGGCGTCCACCCGTTCCGGTGTGAGCAGGCCGCGGGCGATGCCGGACTGGTTGGTGACCACCGCGGTGGCCAGCCCGGCCGCGCGCACCCGGCGCAGGGCCTCCGCCGCGCCCTCGACCGGGCGCACCAGCGCCGGGTCGCCGTTGTACGGCACGTCGTGCACGAGCGTGCCGTCGCGGTCGAAGAGGACCGCCCGCAGGGGCGGCGGCCACGCCCCGGGCCGCCGCGGCCCGC
>NZ_BAABIL010000478.1:0-11799 GCF_039542765.1 Kineococcus glutinatus | reverse complement strand
AGGTGCCGCGCGCCTACCGCGCCACCGGCGAGCACGCGCCCGGCTCGGAGGCGGTGCTGGCCGCCGCCGGGGTGCCGGCTGCCTGTCGACCCGGTCGCCCGGGGGCCGCGTCAGCGCGCGGCGGTGCCCTCGACGTAGTCGGAGTCGTCGGACTTCACCCACGCCATGAGCTTGCGCAGCTCCCGGCCGGTGGCCTCGATGGGGTGCTGCTCGCCCTTGGCGCGCAGCTCCTTGAACTCCGGGGCGCCGGCGTCCTGGTCGGCGATGAAGCGGCGGGCGAAGGTGCCGTCCTGGATGTCGGCGAGGACCTCCTTCATCCGCTCCTTCACCGAGGCGTCGATGACGCGCGGGCCGGAGACGTAGTCGCCGTACTCAGCGGTGTCGGAGACGCTCCAGCGCTGCTTGGCGATGCCGCCCTCGTACATGAGGTCGACGATGAGCTTGAGCTCGTGCAGGCACTCGAAGTAGGCCACCTCCGGCTGGTAGCCGGCCTCGGTGAGCACCTCGAACCCGGCCTGCACGAGCGCCGAGGCGCCGCCGCAGAGGACGGCCTGCTCGCCGAACAGGTCGGTCTCGGTCTCCTCGGTGAAGGTGGTCTTGATGCCGCCGGCGCGCAGGCCGCCGATGGCGCGGGCGTAGGCCAGCGCGAGCTTCCACGCACCGCCGGTGGCGTCCTGCTCCACGGCGACGATGACGGGCACGCCGCGGCCGTCGACGTACTCGCGGCGCACGAGGTGGCCCGGGCCCTTGGGGGCGACCATGATCACGTCGACGTCGGCCGGGGGCTTGATGTAGCCGAAGCGGATGTTGAAGCCGTGGCCGAAGAGCAGCGCCTTGCCGGCGGTCAGGTGCGGCTGGATCTCGTCGGCGTAGACGCCGCGCTGCAGGTGGTCCGGCACCAGGATCATGATCACGTCGGCCTCGGCGGCGGCCTCGGCGGGCGTCAGCACCCGCAGGCCCTCGTCGGCGGCCTTGGCGCGGCTGGCGGAGCCCTCCTTGAGCCCGACGCGGACGTCGACACCGGAGTCGCGCAGGGACAGCGCGTGGGCGTGGCCCTGGCTGCCGTAGCCGATCACCGCGACCTTGCGGCCGGTGATGTCGGCCAGGTCGGCGTCGTCGTCGTAGAACATCTCGGCCACTGCGGGCTCTCCTCGGGGTGCGTCCCCCGGGGCGGTCCCGGGGGTGGGTGGTTCGGTCGGTGGGTGGCTCAGGCGGAGCGCAGCGCCCGGTCGGAGATGGACCGGCCACCGCGGGCCAGGGCCACCGTGCCGGACTGCACGAGCTCGCGGATGCCGAACGGCTCCAGCACGCGCAGCAGGGCGGCCAGCTTGTCGGGGCTGCCGGTGGCCTCCACGACCACGGCGTCGGGGGAGACGTCGACGACGTGCGCGCGGAACATCTGCACGACGCCCTGGATCTCCCCGCGGGTGGCGGCGTCGGCGCGGACCTTGACGAGCACCAGCTCGCGCTCGACGGAGGCGCTCTCGTCCAGCTCGACGATCTTGATGACGTTGACGAGCTTGTTGAGCTGCTTGGTCACCTGCTCCAGCGGCTGCTTCTCCACGTCGACGACGACGGTCATCCGCGAGACGTCCGCGCGCTCGGTCGGGCCGACGGTGAGGGACTGGATGTTGAAGTTGCGCCGGGCGAACAGCGACGAGACGCGCATGAGGACGCCGGGCTTGTCCTCCACGAGGACGGACAGGGTGTGCTGGCTCATCGGATCGTCCTCTCGCCCGAGTCGGTGGACTCCAGGTCGCCGTCGGTGTCGCGGTCCCACTGCGGGCTCACGCCGCGGGCGTACTGGATGGCGTCGTTGCTCACGCCGGCGGCGACCATCGGCCACACCATGGCGTCGCGGTGGACGCGGAAGTCGACGACGACGGGCACGTCGTTGATGGCCATGGCCTTCTCGATCGTCGCGTCGACGTCCTCGGGCCGGTCGCAGCGCAGCCCGACGCAGCCGTAGGCCTCGGCGAGCTTGACGAAATCCGGGATCGGGGCGCCGCGGCGGGAGTGCTCACCGGAGTGCAGGTCGGTGTTGGAGTAGCGCTCGGCGTAGAAGAGCGTCTGCCACTGCCGCACCATGCCGAGGCTGGAGTTGTTGATGATCGCGACCTTGATCGGGATGTCGTTGATCGTGCAGGTCGCCAGCTCCTGGTTGGTCATCTGGAAGCAGCCGTCGCCGTCGATGGCCCAGACCACCGCGTCGGGGCGGCCGACCTTGGCGCCCATCGCCGCGGGCACCGCGTAGCCCATGGTCCCCAGGCCGCCGGAGTTCAGCCAGGTGCGGGGCTTCTCGTAGGCGATGAACTGCGCCGACCACATCTGGTGCTGGCCGACGCCGGCGGCGTAGACGGCGTCGGGACCGGCGATGGCCCCGATGCGGGAGATGACGTGCTGCGGCGCGAGGGAGCCGTCCTGCGCCTCGGTGTACCCGAGCGGGTAGGCCTCCTGCCAGCGGCGGACCTGCTCCTGCCAGGCGGAGATGTCGGCGCGGTGGCCGGCGGCGTGCTCGGCGGCCACGGCCTTGACGAGGTCGGCGAGGATGAGCTTGGCGTCGCCCACGATCGGGACGTCGACGGCGCGGTTCTTGCCGATCTCGGCGGGGTCGATGTCGGCGTGCACGACCTTGGCGTGCGGCGCGAAGCTCGACAGCTCGCCGGTGACGCGGTCGTCGAAGCGGGCACCGAGGGTGATGAGCAGGTCCGCCTTCTGCAGGGCGGCGACGGCGGCGACGGTGCCGTGCATGCCGGGCATGCCGAGGTTGGCGGGGTGGCTGTCGGGCAGCGCGCCGCGGGCCATCAGCGTCGTCACCGCGGGGATGCCGGTGAGGTCGGCCAGCGCGGTCAGCTCGGCGGAGGCGCCGGCCCTGATGACGCCGCCGCCGACGTAGAGGACGGGCCGCTCGGCGCTCGCGACGAGCTTGGCGGCCTCCTTGACCTGCTTGCCGTGCGGGCGCACCGTCGGCCGGTAGCCGGGCAGGTCGACCCGCTCGGGCCAGGTGAAGGAGGTGGTGGCCTGCAGCGCGCTCTTGGCGACGTCGACGAGGACGGGGCCGGGGCGGCCGGTGCCGGCGAGGTGGAACGCCTCGGCGACGACCCGCGGGATGTCCGCCGGGTCGGTCACGAGGTAGTTGTGCTTGGTGATGGGCACGGTGATGCCCGCGATGTCCGCCTCCTGGAAGGCGTCGGTGCCGATGGCGGCGGCGCCGACCTGCCCGGTGATGGCCACGACGGGGACGGAGTCCATGTTGGCGTCGGCCAGCGGGGTGACGAGGTTGGTCGCCCCCGGCCCGGAGGTGGCCATGCACACGCCCACCTTGCCCGTGGCCGCGGCGTAGCCCTCCGCGGCGTGGCCGGCGCCCTGCTCGTGGCGCACGAGGACGTGGCGCAGGTGCGGGGAGTCCATCAGCGGGTCGTAGGCAGGCAGGATCGCGCCTCCGGGGATCCCGAAGACCACCTCGACGCCCACGGCCTCCAGCGAGCGGACGAGGCTCTGCGCACCCGTGAGCGAGGCCACGGGCAGCTTCGGGTCGAGGGGGAGGGCGGGCCTGGTCCCAGCAGCGCTGCTGTGCTCGGCGGTGGTCATCTCGGGTGCTCCTGTCGCGGGTTCGGCGTGCGGTTCTCGGGACCGGACGGCGCCCGGCCGTTCGGTGCCGGACGCGAAAAGACCCCTGCACCGGGACACGGCGAGGGGTCGCGCGCACGGCCGATGCTCAGCCGGCGCGCTGTCCGAGTACTACGAGGAGCTGCACGGCCCCACCGTAACCCCCGCCGCGGGCGGGTGTCAGCCACACCCCCCGACCGTCTCAGCATGCGGACGCGACGTCCACCGGCTGGGACGATCGGGGGCGCGGCCCCCCGCCTCAGCGGCAGACCGCCCCCACCGACGCCGACTGCACCGTGCGGGCGTACTTCGCGAGCACGCCGCGGGTGTAGCGCGGCGGCAGCGGCGCCCAGCCCTCCCGCCGCGCCGCCAGCTCCTCCGCCGGCACCAGCACGTCCAGGGTCTTGGCCGCCACGTCCAGGCGGACGCGGTCGCCGTCGCGCACGAACGCGATCGGGCCGGCGTCGACCGCCTCGGGGGCCACGTGGCCCACGCACAGCCCCGTGGTGCCCCCGGAGAAGCGCCCGTCGGTCAGCAGCAGCACGTCCTTGCCGAGCCCGGCGCCCTTGATCGCACCGGTGATGGCGAGCATCTCCCGCATCCCGGGACCACCCTTGGGGCCCTCGTAGCGGATGACGACGACGTCGCCGGCGGAGATCGTGCCGTCCTCCAGGGCGTCCATCGCGGCGCGCTCGCGGTCGAAGACCCGGGCGGTGCCCTCGAAGACGTCGGAGTCGAAGCCGGCGCTCTTGACGACCGCCCCGCCCGGGGCGAGGGAGCCGGACAGGATGGTGATGCCGCCCGTGGCGTGGATGGGGTCGTCCAGGGCGCGCAGCACCACGCCGTCCACGTCGGGCGGGGCGATCTCGGCGAGGTTCTCCGCCATCGTGCGGCCCGTCACCGTCAGGCAGTCCCCGTGCAGCAGGCCCGCGTCCAGCAGGGCGCGCATCACCACGGGGATGCCGCCGATGCGGTCCACGTCCACCATGACGTGCCGGCCGAAGGGCTTGAGGTCGCCCAGGTGCGGCACGCGCGAGGCGATGCGGTCGAAGTCCGCCAGCGTCAGGTCCACCTCGGCCTCGTACGCGATGGCCAGCAGGTGCAGCACGGCGTTGGTGGAGCCGCCCAGCGACATGACGACGGCGATGGCGTTCTCGAACGCCTCCTTGGTGAGGATCTGCCGCGCCGTGATGCCCCTGCGCAGCAGCCCCACCACGGCCTCCCCCGAGGCCCGCGCGAAGCCGTCGCGGCGGGCGTCCGGCGCGGGCGGGGCGGCGCTGCCGGGCAGCGACATCCCCAGCGCCTCCGCGGAGGCGGCCATCGTGTTGGCGGTGTACATCCCCCCGCAGGCGCCCTCGCCCGGGCAGATCGCGCGCTCGATGGCGTCGACGTCCTCCCGGCTCATCAGCCCGCGCGCGCACGCCCCGACGGCCTCGAAGGCGTCGATGATCGTGACCTCGCGCTCGGAGCCGTCCGACAGCCTCGCCCGGCCGGGCAGGATGGAACCGGCGTAGAGGAAGACGCTGGCCAGGTCCAGGCGGGCGGCGGCCATCAGCATCCCCGGCAGGGACTTGTCGCAGCCGGCCAGCAGCACCGAGCCGTCCAGCCGCTCGGCGCTCACCACCGTCTCCACCGAGTCGGCGATCACCTCGCGGCTGACGAGGGAGAAGTGCATGCCCTCGTGGCCCATGGAGATGCCGTCGGAGACGCTGATGGTGCCGAACTCCATGGGGAAGCCGCCCGCGGCGCGGACGCCGACCTTCACCTCCTTGGCCAGGCGGTCCAGGCTGAGGTTGCAGGGCGTGATCTCGTTCCAGCTGGAGGCCACGCCGACCTGCGGCTTGGCGAAGTCCTCGTCCTGCATGCCGACGGCGCGCAGCATGCCGCGCGCGGCGGCCCGCTCCAGGCCGTCGGTGACGTCGCGGCTGCGGGGCTTGACGTCGACACCGGGTGCTGCGCTGCTCTCGGAGGTCACGGGGGGAGTCTAGGTGGGCCCCACCCCACCGGCGGGTGCGAGCGCCGCCGGGCCACCAGGTGTGACCGGCACCGCGCCGGGTACGGGACGGGCATGACGCACCACGACAAGCCCGAGGAGCACGACGAGCACACCGGCGCGCAGCCGGACCCCGACGCCGACCCCGGCACCCTCAACCCCCGCGACACCCGCGGCGAGCACACCGGCGACGCGGTCGCCGAGGACGGCGGCAGCGGCGCCGACCCGGACGCCGACCCGGAGAACCTCAACCCGCGGGGCTGAGGAGCGGCGGTGACCGGGCGCGGGAAGCTGGCACCGGCCGCGGCGCGGGTCGCGGCGAGCTCGACGTGGACCGACCCCGACGGGGTGCGGATGCCGGGCGGGGACGTGCACGCCTGGGAGCCGGGCACCAACCAGACGGCGTGCGGGCTGCCGCTGCACCGGACGGGGCTGGCGCGCTTCCCGCACGTGCCGTGGGCCGAGGTGCAGCCGGCCACGGGCGGGGCCGCCGAGGAGGTGGGGCACGTGTGCCCCCGCTGCACCGCCGCGACGACCCCGCGCGCCGCGCGGGGCAGGCGGTGGGCCCGCACCGACCCGCGCCCCTGAGCACGCCCCGCCGGGCCCACCGCGCAGGCGGTGGGCCCGGCGCGCCCTCAGCGCGGCTGGGCCGGGTTGGTCGGGTCGCCGTGGGAGGGCGGGTTGACCGGCGGCGCCCCGCTGTCCCCGAGCAGCGGGCCGGACGGCGCGGGGGCCGCCTCGGGCGCCGGGGCCGCCGGGTCGCCGCCGGACGGCCCGGCGCCGGCGTCGAGCTGGTCGGCGCGGGCCCGCAGCACCGTCAGCACGGGCTCGCGCGCCCCGTGCTCCTGCTCGTAGGACACGAGCACGGCGAGCTGGTCGCGGTCCAGGGCGCGGATGCGGTGCGCGAGGGTCGCCACGGGCAGGTGGTCGTAGTCGGGCAGCGGCAGCGCCGCGCGGTCGTCGGCCACGGGACCTCCTCGTCTCAGGTCGGGCACCCCGGTGGCGCCCCTCCTCCCCTACCCGCTTCGCGCCCGGCCCACCCGTGTTGCCGGACGCTCACCCGCGCGGCCCGCAGGTGTGAGAACAGCGAGCGCCTCCGGTAACAGAGCGGCACACGCCGCGAAACACGCCCTTCCTACGGTCGGGGTACCCGAACCCGCCGCCCGCGCCCGGCGGCACGTCCCCCTCCCGAGGAGCCCTCTTGGCCACCACCACGGACTCCCCCGCACTCGTCGGGACCCCCACCGCCCCCCGCCCCGGCCGCTGGATCGACGAGTGGGACCCCGAGGACGAGGAGCAGTGGAGCAGCACGGGGCGCCCGGTCGCCCGCCGCAACCTCTGGCTCTCCATCCTCGCGGAGTTCCTCGGCTTCTCCGTCTGGCAGCTGTGGACGATCGTCACGCCCAACCTGGGCAAGGCGGGCTTCTCCCTCGACGCGAACCAGATGTTCTGGCTCATCGCGATCCCCAACCTCGTCGGCGCCACCCTGCGCTTCCCCTACACCTTCGCGGTCCCCCGCTTCGGCGGGCGCAACTGGACCGTCGTCTCGGCCCTGCTGCTGGTGGTCCCCTGCGCCGGGCTGGTGTGGGTGGTGCAGAACCCGCAGACGCCGTTCTGGCTGATGCTCCTCGTCGCGGCCACGGCCGGCGTCGGCGGCGGCAACTTCGCCAGCTCGATGGCCAACATCTCGTTCTTCTTCCCCGAGCGGGAGAAGGGCGCCGCGCTCGGCCTCAACGCCGCGGGCGGCAACCTGGGCGTGGCCGTCGTGCAGCTCGCGGTGCCGCTCGTCGTCATCGCCGGCGCCGGCGTCGCGCTGGAGCGCGCCGGTCTGGTCGTCATCCCCCTCGCCGTCCTCGCGGCGGTGCTGGCCTGGCGCTGGATGGACAACCTCACGAGCGCCAAGGCCGACCTCGCCGGGTACGCCGCCGCGCTGCGCGACCGCAACACGTGGATCATCTCGTTCCTCTACATCGGGACGTTCGGCTCGTTCATCGGCTACGCCGGCGTGTTCCCGACGCTCATCAGCACGCAGTTCCCCGACATCGCCTTCACCTGGGCGTTCATCGGGCTGCCGGGCGTGCCGCTGACCCTGGCCTTCATGGGCGCCCTCGTGGGCTCCGTGGTGCGCCCTTACGGCGGCCGGATCGCCGACCGCTTCGGCGGCGCCCGCGTCAGCGTGGTGGCCTACCTCGTGATGGCGGTCGGCGCCCTCGGGGCCGTCGCGGCGCTGCGGACCCACAGCTTCGCGCTGTTCTTCACGTCCTTCATGGTCCTGTTCGTCGCCAGCGGCGCCGGCAACGGTTCGGTCTACCGGATGATCCCCGCCATCTTCCGGGCCGGGGTCGACCGCATGGACAAGACGGCGATGACGATGGCCAAGCGCGAGGCTGCCGCCTGCATCGGGATCGCCGCCGGCATCGGCGCCTACGGCGGGTTCCTCATCCCCCGCGGGTTCGCCACCTCGATCAAGGAGACCGGCTCCCTGGTCCCCGCCCTGCTGGTGTTCGTCGGCTTCTACCTCGTCTGCATCGCCGTCACCGCCACCTGCTACCTGCGCCGGAGCGGCACGAGGTTCGCCGACGCCGTCGTCTGACCCACCCGAGCCCCGCACCTCCAGCACCTCCAGCACCTCCAGCACCACCGTCCCGGAACCCGCCGAGAGGGGAACTCCCGTGAGCTCGACCCCCCGCTTCCTGCAGGGAGCCCACACCTTCACCGGTGCGGGCCTGGAGAAGCCCGTCCCGCTCGACGGAGCGCCGGCCTACGCCGTGCCCGAGGGGGTCCGCGCCCAGGCGCTGTACTTCCGCGGCGGGAACTCCACCGACGAGATGGTCAGCGCCGTCCTGCTGCGCGACGGCGTCCCGATGCGCTGGTTCCCCATCGGCGCCAGGGGTTCGGTCCACGTCCCGCTGCGGGTCGTGGAGGACCTGGAGGCGCCGACCGTCCTGGAGGTCCGGGTGGCCGCCCCCGAGGGCGTCACCGGCACCCTCGTCCTCGATCTCGGCCTCGTGGAGGTGTGAGGCGATGACCGCGACCGCTGAACGTCCCCGGGCCACGGCCGCCGGGACGACCGCCCGCCGCCGCCTCGTCGTCGTCGGCAACGGCATGGCCGGGGCCCGCGCGGTGGAGGAGGTCCTCGAGCGCGGCGGCGGCGAGCAGTTCGCCGTGACGGTGTTCGGCGACGAGCCGTACGGCAACTACAACCGGATCATGCTGTCCCACGTGCTGTCCGGCGAGGAGGAGGAGCACGGCATCTTCCTCAACTCCCTGCCCTGGTACGCCGAGAACGGCATCGACCTGCGCGCCGGGGTGCGGGTCACCCGCGTGGACCGCCACGCCAAGGTGGTGCACGACGCCACCGGCGCGGTGACGCCCTACGACGTGCTCCTCCTGGCCACCGGCAGCTCCCCGTTCTTCCCCGCCATGCAGGGCCTGCGCCGCGAGGACGGCTCCACCCTGGCGGGGGTGTTCGGGTTCCGCACCCTCGACGACACCCGCGCGATGCTCGCCGACGCCAGGCTGCACTCCAGGGCGGTCGTCATCGGCGGCGGCCTGCTGGGCCTGGAGGCCGCCCGCGGCCTGCAGAACCACGGCCTGGACGTGGAGCTGGTCCACTCCCCCAAGCACCTGATGAACCAGCAGCTCAACGCCGAGGCCGGCCGCGTACTGCAGCGCTCCATCGAGGCCCTCGGCATCCGCGTGCACACCGGGGCGCGCACCGTGGCGCTCACGGGCGACGACCGGGTCAGCGGCGTCGTGCTCGCCGACGGGCGCACCCTCGAGGCGGACATGGTCGTGGTGACGGCGGGCATCCGCCCCAACGCCGAGGTCGCCGCCGCCTCCGGCCTGCTCGTCGAGCGCGCGGTCGTCGTCGACGACCGGATGCGCTGCAGCGACGAGGACGGCGAGGTCGTCCCCGACGTCTACGCCGTCGGCGAGTGCGTGCAGCACCGCGGCGAGACGTACGGGCTGGTGGCGCCGCTGTGGGAGCAGGCCGGCGTGCTGGCCGACCTGCTCACCGGCCGCGACCCCGACGCGGCGTACCACGGCTCGCGCACCGCGACGAAGCTCAAGGTGGCCGGCGTCGACGTCGCCGCGATGGGCCTGCCCGAGCCCGAGCGCGTCGACGACGAGTTCGTCGTGTTCTCCGAGCCCGGGCGCGGGGTCTACCAGAACGTCGTCATCCGCGAGGGCCGCCTCGTCGGGGCCACCCTCATCGGCGACGTGCGCAAGGTGTCGTTCCTGCAGCAGGCGTTCGACCGCAACCTGCCGCTGCCGGAGGAGCGGGTCGGGCTGCTCTTCGACCTGGGCACGCCGCCGGAGGAGACGGGCGCGGCCGAGCTCGACGACCACGCGCAGGTCTGCAACTGCAACGGCGTCACCAAGGGCGCGATCGTGGACGCCGTCAAGGACGGCTGCACGTCGGTGGGCGCGGTCGTCACCGCCACCCGCGCCGGGAAGGGCTGCGGTTCCTGCAAGACGCTCGTGCAGCAGATCACCGAGTGGGCCGCCGGCGGCGACCTCGCGGTGGACGAGTCCGCGAACTGGTACGTGCCGGCCATCCCCATGGACAAGCAGGCCCTGATGGCGGCCGTCCGGGAGCGGGACCTGCGCTCGGTGTCGGCGGTGTTCCGCGAGCTGGCCACCGGCGGCGCCGAGGACGCGAAGTCGAAGATGGCGCTGACCTCGCTGCTGCGCACCGTGTGGCCCGGCGGCGTCGTGGAGGAGCGCGACGCGCGCTACGTCAACGACCGGGTCCACGCCAACATCCAGCGCGACGGCACGTTCTCCGTGGTGCCGCAGATGAAGGGCGGCGTCACCACCCCCGAGCAGCTGCGCACGATCGCCGACGTGGCCGACAAGTACGCCGTCGGCATGGTGAAGGTCACCGGCGGGCAGCGCATCGACCTGCTCGGCGTGAAGAAGGAGGACCTGCCGAAGGTCTGGGCCGACCTGGGCATGCCGTCGGGCTACGCCTACGGCAAGAGCATGCGCACGGTGAAGACGTGCGTGGGCACCGACTTCTGCCGCTTCGGCCTGGACGACTCCACCAAGCTCGGCATCGACCTGGAGACCCGCTTCCAGGGCCTGGAGTCCCCCGCGAAGCTGAAGCTCGCCGTCGTGGGCTGCCCGCGCAACTGCGCCGAGGCGTACGTCAAGGACGTCGGGGTCGTGGCCATCGGCGGCGGCCGGTGGGAGATCTACGTCGGCGGGGCCGCCGGCGCCTCCGTGCGCAAGGGCGACCTGCTGGCGACGGTGGAGGGCACCGAGCAGGTGCTCACGGTCGCCGGCCGCTTCATCCAGTTCTACCGGGAGTGGGGCAACTGGCTGGAGCGCACCTACGACTTCGTGCCGCGCCTGGGCATCGACCGGGTCCGCAAGGTCGTCGTGGAGGACTCCGACGGGCTGGCCGCCGGCCTCGACGCGCGGCTGCAGGAGGCCGTCGACGCCTACGTCGACCCCTGGAGCGAGGGCCGCGAGCCCGTCGTGCCCGGCCAGTTCCGCCCGTCCCTGCCGCTCGTCGACCTGCCGCTGGTGCCGCGCCGCCCCGGGGGCGGGCCCGGCGGGGTGCTGCCCGACGTCCCCGGCAACGCGAAGGCCGCCGTGCAGGTGGCGCAGGAGGTGTCCCGGTGACCGCGACGGCGCCCACGACGGAGCAGGGCGTGCAGGAGCGCCCCGAGGTGCGGGTGGCGTCCCTCGAGGAGATCCCCGAGGGCGAGGGGCGCACCTACGTCGTCGAGGGCGAGCAGGTGGCGGTGTTCCGCCACCGCAGCGGGCGGGTCAGCGCCGTGCAGGCCACCTGCCCGCACTCCGGCGGCCCGCTGGCCGACGGCCAGATCGACGAGCGCTTCGTCGTCTGCCCGCTGCACCTGTTCGCGTGGGACCTGGCGACGGGCGAGTCGACGTCGGGGCAGCCGCCGGTGCGGGTGCACCCGTGCCGGGTGGGTGCCGACGGCTCGGTCGTGGTGGGCGGCGCCGAGCGCTGAGCGGGTCCCCCACCGCGGCGGGCGCCCCCGCCGCTCCCGACGAGCACCTGCCGCGCCGGTGCAGGGTCGCCGATCGCGCCCCGCAGCCGCGCGGCAGGTGGCATCCTTGCCACATCCCCATGCCGGTGACTGGAGACCCGCCCGTGCCCCCTGCTCCCGAGCACACCCCCCGCGCGCCCTACCCGCTGCACCTCGACCTCGCCGGCCGCC
>NZ_BAABIL010000477.1:0-4678 GCF_039542765.1 Kineococcus glutinatus | reverse complement strand
GAGCCCTGCCAGGCCGTCAGGCACGTCAACCCGTCCGCCGCACCACCGACGTACCACTGCTCGTACCCGGCGTACGCCGCGCCGCCGCCCAGCGCGAGCGCCCCCGCCACCGCGGCCACCGCTCCCCGCCGCCCCAGCCGGCGCCGCCGCGCCCCTGCCGTCCCGCGTCCCGTCCGCACGACGCCCTCCCGCAGGGCGTCCAGCGCCCCCCGGTCCACCCGGGCGAGGTCCGCTCCCGCGGCCGGGTCCGCCGCGCGCAGCCGCGCCAGCACGTCGTCGTCCCTCATCGCCCCTCCTCCAGCCCGGGACGGGCGGACGCCCACCCGTCCGCGACACGTCCGGCCGGCAGCCCGCGTCGCGGTGCGACACCTGCACCCTCGATCTCCGCCATCGCCCGCAGCAGCCGCGTGCGGGCGCGGTGCAGCCGGACGCGGACCATCGCGCGGGACACCCCGAGCGCCACGGCGATCTCCTCGCGCGCCAGGTCCTCCCACGCCACCAGGCGCAGCACCTCGCGGTCGTCCTCGGGCAGCCGGCGCATCGCCTCGGCCACCGTGCCGTCACCGGTGTCCGGGGGCGCCACCACCCGGGGCAGCTCCTCGCGCAGCCGGTCGGCGAGGGCGTGCCGCCGCCGCTCGCCGCGGTGGTGGTTGGCCAGCACCCTGCGCGCCACCCCGAACATCCACGGCCGGGCGTCGTCGCCACCCGGCACGTCGTCGAGCCGGCGCCAGGCGACGAGGAACGCCTCGGCCACGACGTCGGCCGCGTCGGCGGGGTCGGCCACGCGTCGCACGGCGTAGGCCAGCAGCGGCCGGTGCGTCCGCTCGAACAGCGCGGCGAACCGGTCCTCGGGCGATCTCACGGGCGTCCTCCTGCGGCGGGGGGCTCTGACACCACCACCTGTCCGGTCCGCCCCGGAGCGTTGCAGGTGCCACCCGCCCACCCCGGTGGGGACGTCCCGCCCGCGACACGCCGGCGCGTCGCGCCCGGACGTCCCCACCAGCCCACCCCGGCGGGTGGCGCTCAGCGCCGGCGGGCCCGGCGGGTGGCCAGCAGCACCCGCACCGCGTAGCGCGGGCCCGGCGGCGCCCAGCCCAGCTGGGCCGCCTGCCCGAGGTCGTCGCGGTCGGCCCAGTGCTCCACGACGAGCCCGCCGGCCAGGCGGAACCAGTGGGTCTGGGCGACGGCGAAGGCCCGCCCGGTCGCCGGGAAGGCCCGCTCGGGGCGCCCGTCCGCGCCGTGCACGACGAACGTGCCGGTCTGCCGCCCGGACATCGTGGTGCGCAGCACGACCAGGTCGCCGTCCGCGGCCGTCTCGTGGACCTCCCAGCGCAGGTCGGCGAAGGCGGCGCGCAGCCACAGCGCGGAGGCGTGCAGGGCCGCGGGCCCGGTGCCGCGGCAGGCGGGGGGCTCGCTGGCGGCCTCGCGGTTGTGCGCCCGCGGGTGCACGACGGCTTCGAAGTCGCGCAGGTCGCCCTCGGCCATGAGCCGCACGGTGTGCGCGCAGAGCGCGACGGCCGCGGCCCGGTCGGGGGTGGGCGGTGTCACGGCTGGGGTCACGGCGGGGGCGGTGCCCGGGCCGGCGGTCGGTGTGGTCACTGGTCCTCCTGCTGCGCTGCGCCGGGACGTCCATCCGGTTGAGGGCGTTAAAATCGTTTGAATGACATCAAACGACTAGTGTGCCCGCGTGTCAACGCCTCGCCGCTACGCCAGCGCCCTGCGCGCGGAGCAGGCCCGCCTGACGCGCCGGCGGGTCATCGCCGCCGCGCACGCCCTCTTCCTCGAGCGGGGCTACGCGGCCACGACCGTCGCCGCCGTCGCTGCCGCGGCAGGCGTCAGCCAGCAGACCGTCTACAACGCCGTGGGGGCCAAACCGGCGCTGCTCAAGGCCGTCTACGACGTCGCGCTCGCCGGTGACGACGACCCCGCGCCCATCGCCGACCGGCCCGGGGTGCGCGCCGTGCAGGAGGCCCCCGACGCCCGCACGGCCCTGCACCGCTACGCCGCCCTCGGCCGCGGGCTGCTCGAGCGCGCCGGGCCGCTGCTGGCGCTCCTCCTCGCCCAGGTCCCCGGCGACCCCGACCTGCGCGAGTGGCTGCGCACCACCGACGGCGAGCGCGCCACCGGCACCGCGCGCGCCGCCCGCTTCGTCGCCGACCGGTTCGGGCTGCGCGACGGGCTCGCCGTCGACGAGGCCGCCGACCTGCTGTGGACCCTCACCGCCCCTGAGATCGCCGTGCGGCTCGTCCACGACCGCGGCTGGTCCTGGGACCGCTACGAGGCGTGGCTCGGGCGGGTGATGGCCGACTCCCTGCTCGGCCCGGGGTGAGCGGGGCCGTCGCGGGGACGTCCTGCAGGTGCCGCCCCGGCGTGTCGCTGCCGGACGTCCCCGTCCCGATGGGCCCGGCGCGCGGCGGGGACGTCCTGCCCCGACGCGCCCGCGCGTCGCGTGCGCAACGTCCCCCTCGAGGGACCGACCTTCGCCCCTACCCTGGCCCCGTGACCGCCGAGTCCGTGCCCGACGCGGGACCCGACCCGGGGCCCTGCGCCGGCCCCCGGGTGCTGCGCTGGCGGCCGGGCCGGCCCGTGGACGTGCCCCTGCACCTGTCGGCGCTGCGCCGCGGCGGCTCGGACCCCACGTTCGCCGCCGCCGGTGGCGTGGTGTGGCGGGCCACCCGCACCCCCGAGGGCCCGGCCACCCTGCGCGTGGTGGCCGTGCCCGCCGACGGGGAGGTGGAGGCCGCGGCGTGGGGCCCGGGTGCGGACTGGGCGCTGGCCGGGGTGCCGGACCTGCTCGGCGCCGCCGACACCGACGCCGACGACTTCCGGCCGCTGCCGGAGCACCCGGTGCTGGTGGAGGCCTGGCGGCGGCACCGGCACTGGCGGCTGCCCCGCAGCCGGGCGGTGTTCGAGTGCCTGTCCGCCTCGGCGCTGGAGCAGGTCGTCTCCACCCGGGAGGCGTTCGCGTCGTGGCGCTGGCTGGTCCGCCGCTACGGCGAGCCCGCCCCGGGGCCGGCGAACCTGTTCGTCCCGCCCACCCCGGAGCAGTGGCGGCGCATCCCGTCGTGGGCGTGGCTGCAGGCCGGGGTGGAGCTGCGCCGGCGCCGGGTGACGATCGCGGCCGCCCCCTGCGCCGCCGCGCTGGAGCGCACCCTCGACGTCGCGCCCGCCGTGGCCGACCGGGCGCTGCGCAGCCTGCCGGGGGTGGGGGTGTGGACGTCGGCGGAGGTGCGCGCCAGGGCGCACGGGCACGCCGACGCCTTCAGCTTCGGGGACCTGCACGTGCCCGGGGAGGTGTCGTTCGCGCTGACGGGGCGGGTGCTGGACGACGCCGGCTGCGCCGAGGCCATCGAGTGCTACCGCGGCCACCGCTACCGGGTGCAGCGGCTGGTGATGCTGTCCGGTTCGCGCCGGCCGCGCACCGCGCCGCGGATGGCGCTGCCCACCCACACCCCGAGCCGCACGACGCCGGGGTGGCGCGGGCAGCGCGGGGCCGCCCGGTGAGGGTGCTGGTCGTCGGGTGGTCCAGCCCGCTGCACGGGGAGTCCACCGCCGGTGACGTGCTCAGCGCCGAGGCGGTCTGCGCGCGCCTGGCCGCCGAGCGGGTGGCGTTCGACACGGCGTGGAGCCCGGCGATGCACCGGGCGTACGGGCCGCGCGGCGGGCTGCTGCTGGACGACGCCGTCGCCCGCGCGGCGGACTACACGCACCTGGTGTGGGCCTGCGGTCCGCTCACCGGCCGGCAGGTGCAGGAGCTGCACGAGGCGTTCGCGCACTGCCGGCGCCTGGCCGTGGGGGTGTCCGTCCTGGACCCCGCCGACCCGGCGGTCACGGGCTTCGACGTCGTGGTGCCGCGCGACGCCCCGGGCGCGCCGCCGCAGCGGGACCTCGCCGCCGCGGCCCCCGTGCCGCCGCTGCCGCTGCTCGGGGTGTTCCTCACCCACGGGCAGGGCGAGTACGGCGCCGCGCGCCGCCACGAGGAGGTCTCGGCCGCGCTGGGCGGCTGGCTGGCCGAGCAGCGCTGCGCCCGGCTGGTGCTGGAGACCCGGCTGGACCCGCGGGACTGGCGGCTGCCGGCCACGGCCGAGGAGGTCGTGGCGGCGGTGGCGCGCACCGACGCCGTCGTCACCACCCGGCTGCACGGCCTGGTCCTGGCGCTGCGCGCCGGGGTGCCCGCGATCGCGGTGGACCCGGTCGCGGGCGGGGCGAAGGTGAGCGCGCAGGCCCGCGCGTGGGGCTGGCCGGCGCTGGTGGGCGCGCAGGAGCTGCTGGCCGGTCCGGGCGTCCTCGACGAGCACCTGGCGTGGTGCCTGTCGGGGGCGGGGCGCGCGGAGGCGGCGCGCTGCCGCGACGAGGCACCGGGCGCGGGGGCGGCGCAGCTGGAGGCCCTGGTGGCGGCGCTGCGGGGCTGAGGCTCAGCCGCCGACCTCCACCACGACCCCGTCGTCGGTGCGCAGCAGCCGGCCGCGCAGGTCCTCGGCCCACACGGCGGCCAGCAGCCGCTGCGCGAGCATCCCCAGCGCCAGGGCGTCGCCCCCCACCAGCCGCACCCGGGTCCCGTCCGCGAGCGCCGCGGCCCGGGCGGCCTCGGCGGCCAGCGCCACCGCCACCGCCACCGCCAGCCGCGCCCGCAGCGGCCCGGCCGCGACCGGCGGTGGTGCCACGTGCGCCGCCCCCA
>NZ_BAABIL010000476.1:0-3605 GCF_039542765.1 Kineococcus glutinatus | reverse complement strand
CGGCCGGTGGACCCGCCGGCGCGGCCGCTCCAGCACCGGTCCACCCGCTCGAGAGGGAGAGAACCCGTGTCCACCTGGCTCATCACCGGCTGCTCCACCGGCCTCGGCCGCTCCCTCGCCGAGGCCGTGCTCGCCCGCGGCGAGAGCGCCGTCGTCACCGCCCGCGACGCCTCGGCGGTGCAGGACCTGGCCGACGCGCACCCCGGTTCGGCGCTGGCGCTGCCCCTCGACGTCACCGATCCCGCGCAGGTCGCCGGGGCGGTGCGGCGCGCCGAGGAGCGCTTCGGCGGCGTCGACGTGCTCGTCAACAACGCCGGGTACGGCTACCGGGCCGCCGTCGAGGAGGGCGACGAGGCCGACGTGCGGCGACTGTTCGACACCCACGTCTTCGGCGCGGTGGCCCTGGCGAAGGCGGTGCTGCCCGGCATGCGCGCCCGGCGCTCCGGTGCCGTCGTGAACCTCTCCTCGATCGGTGCGCACGTGTGCCCGCCCGGTTCCGGCTACTACGCCGCCGCCAAGGCCGCCCTGGAGGCGCTGTCCACCTCGATGCGCCAGGAGCTGGCGCCGCTGGGCATCAGCGTGACGATCGTCGCGCCCGGGGGTTTCCGCACCGACTTCGCCGGTCGCTCGCTGACCCAGTCCGCGGAGGCGATCGCCGACTACGCCGACACCGCCGGCCGGCGGCGCAAGGAGAACGACACCGCCCACGGCACCCAGCCGGGCGACCCCGCGAAGGCCGCGCAGGCGATCATCACCGCCGTGACGTCCCCGGAGCCGCCGGCGCTGCTGATGCTGGGCACCGACGCGCTGGAGGCCCTGGCCGGCGTCCTCGACGCGCGGCGCGCCGAGGTGGAGAGGTGGCGCGAGCTCAGCGCGAGCACCGACCTCGACGGCTGAGCTCGTCGTCCGACCGTGGTGGTCCCACGGTGCGGCCGGGCTGGAGGGGCGGGCGCCGGACGCGGCTGTGGGTGGGTTCCGAGGAGGATCCCACCCACAGCCGTTCGTGCCGGACTACTCCGCGTAGGTCCCGAACTCCGCGATGCGCGGGGTGCCCGAGGCGGAGGTGATGGTGAACGTGATCTTCCTGAGCGACGTCGGGGAGAACGAGACGGTGCCGGGAGCGCCGGTGCCCGAGGCCAGGACCGCGCCGCTGTCACCGTTCAGGACGCGCCACCCGGTGATGGTGCCGCCGCCCGAGGCGGTGCGGATGTCGATCGTCGAGACCGTCGTGGCGGTGCCCCACTTGACCGAGATCGAGCCGGTCGTGCCGTTCGGGGACCAGTAGGTGCTCAGGCTGCCGTCGATCGCCTTGCCGTAGCTCGTGCCGCTGGCCTTGCTCGAGCCGTCGGCGCCCGCGCCGGTGCTCAGGTTCGTGCCGGTCGGCGTGCCCGCGGTCGAGGTCGGCGTGCTCGTGGCCGTCGACGTGCTCGTGGCCGTCGGCGTGGCGCTGACCGCCGGCGTCGGGGTGGCCGTCGCGGTCGCCGTGGGGCTCGGCGCCGGGGTCTGCGGGGTGCAGGAGCCGTCCGAGACCTTCAGGCCCTTGCCGGCACCGGCCGTGGCGGCGACGATCGCCGGCACGCAGCTCGCGTCGTCGAGCTCGTACGAGTAGGGGATGCTCGCGGTGCCCGTGGACGCCATGCTCGGACCGGCCGGGTTGTACGCGCTGCCCTTGGACGACCACGTGACGTTGTCGAGGATGTTGCCCGCGGTCTGCCAGGTGCCGGCCGAGCTCGTGTAGAACGTGCCGAGCACGTCCTTGGAGTCCTCGAAGTAGTTGTTCTCGACCTTGGCCCTCGCGCCGGCGCGCGAGTTGATGCCCGACTCGTTGAGGTTCACGTAGTGGTTGTTGTAGATGTGCGCCAGGCCGCCACGCAGCAGCGGGGCGCGCGAGTCGATGTTCTGGTACAGGTTGTGGTGGAACGTGATGTTCGTGTTGCCCGTGTCGGTCTCGCTCGAGCCGATGAGGCCGCCACGGCCCGAGTTGCGCAGGATCGCGTACGACAGGGTCACGTCCTCGACGTCACCCTTCATGTCGAACAGGCCGTCGTAGCCCTCCGACTCGCCACCCGATGCCTCGAGGGTCACGTGGTCGACCCACACGTTGCGGACGGTCGACTCCATGCCGATCGCGTCGCCGCCGTTGGACGTCGGCGAGCCCGACTTCTTGACGTTCTTGACCGTGACGTTCTGGATGACGATGTTGCTCGAGTCGCGGATGTGGATGCCGATCTGGTCGAACGTGGCACCGCTGCCGACACCGACGATCGAGATGTTGCTGATGCCCTTGAGCTCGATCACGCCGGCCGCGGTGGAGCAGCTGCCGGACGCCGCGGCGGTGTTCCCGACGGTGACCGTGCCTTCCACCTCGATGGTGAGGGGGGTGCTGGTGCTCGCGCGGCCGCAGATCGCGGCGTGGATCTGGGTGCCGGTCGAGGCGGTGACCGTCTGCCCGCCGGCACCGCCGGTGGCGCCGGCCGCGAAGCCGCTCGCGCTGCCCGTCACGCCGGCCTGCGCGCCCATCGCCATGACCGTCAGGCCCATCGTGGCCGCCAGGGCCACGCCGGCACCGGTCGTGAGGGGACGTCGTGCGACTGCTCTCATCAAAGCTCTCCGTTCGTCATCGACTCAGGGCGTCGTGTGCAGTCACCTGCACGGGTGTGTCGCGCGGGCGCGGTTCCACCCCCGCATCCGGGGCGACGTGGCCGAGAAACCAGTCGTCCGACCCTCTGCAGCAGGTAGTTCACACCGCGTAATGGACCAGTTACCCGGCCTTCTGGGGCCGCAGCTTACACGGCGTAGCGGGCTGATTACGCCGCGCTGCATGCGCCCGGGTTCACGGGTGCCGTGGTCGCAGCGGGGCCCGGCGCGTCGTGGGGGTACCTCCCGCTCGCGGGGGAGAACCCGACCGCGGACCTGCTGCACCGCAACTGCAGTGACCGCAGCGGTGACCAGGGTCGGCAGATCTCGGCGGGTGGTGTCGTCGGCGGATCACCGGTGCCTCCGACCGGGTGAAAACCCTGCTGCGTGGTTCAGCTCGCGGTGCGGCTGGTCGATGAGCTGCGCGGCTACCTCGGGGACGACGAGGAGGGCACGATGGTCGTCACGCGCACCGTCACGACCGGTGCTCTCACCGTCGGGGTAGGTGCTCTGCTCCTGGTTTCGGCTCACGCCTGCGTCGGGTGAGTTCCCCGGGGTGGTGTGACCGCGGTCGCAGGAAGCGCTGCGGTTCGGACCGTGCCGCGCAGGTGCTTGGCCGCTTCTCGCAGAGCTCGACGTGGTGACCCTCTCTGCTGTCCGCGCACGCCGGGTCGGCGGAGGCGGCCGGCGCCGGGTCGCGCCACTGCAGAGGACCCACCCCGACCGGGCCGGCACGGCCCAGCAGGACCCACGTCTGCAACGGTCACTCGATCAGACCAGCCCTGCCGGCGCCGGTGCCGGTCTCAACCGGGTGGCGCGCTCGTGCGCCGCTCGACGAGCCGGGGGGCCACCACGACGTCGGCGGCGGGCAGGCCGGGTTCCCCGGCGCGGGCGGTGGCCCGGGCCAGGGCGTGCCGGGCGAGGGCGGCGGTGTCCTGCCCGACGGTGGTGAGGGCCACGGTGGACAG
>NZ_BAABIL010000475.1:0-8696 GCF_039542765.1 Kineococcus glutinatus | reverse complement strand
CGTCGGGGTGCACGTCCAGGCGCGCGGCGCGCACCGCCCCCCCGCCGCCGGACCAGGCGATGGTGAAGCCGCCCAGCACCGCGGGCGCGGCGTTGTCCGGGTGGCCCTCCAGGCGGGCGGCCTCCGACAGCACCCGGACCCGCTCGCCGGCCCGGTCGCCCGGTGCACCACCGGCGGGTGCCCCGCGCGCCGCCGCGGCCAGCTGCGCCCGCGCCGCCGCGACACCGGCCACGACGGCCGCCGCGGAGCTGCCCAGCCCGCGCCCGTGCGGGATGACGTTGCGGCACAGCACTTCCAGCCCGGGGGCGCGCACGCCCTCCGCGGCCAGCTCGGCGAGCAGGGTCCGCACGACGAGGTGCTCGGCGTCCAGCGGCACGCAGCCGGCGCCCTCCCCCTCGACCACCACGTCGAGGCCGCCGGGTGCCACCGCCACGCGCAGCCGGTCGTGCAGCCCGAGGGCGAGCCCGAACGCGTCGAAGCCCGGGCCGAGGTTGGCGCTGGTGGCGGGCACGGTGACGTCGACGGCCACCCCCACCGGCAGCGCCGCGACGGGCTCCGGAGCGGCCGCGGCGGTGCCGGCCGCGGCGCCGGGTGCCGGGCTCACGACAGCTCGAGACCCAGGGCGCGGGCGATGGTGACGGCGTCGGGCTGCACCCGCACCGGCTCCACGGCGCGACGCCGGCCGTCCTCGGCACCGGCGAGCTCCAGCGCCCACTGCGGGTCCTTCAGGCCGTGGCCGGTCACGGTGACCACGATGCGCTGGCCGGGGTCGACCTCCCCGGCCTCGGTCGCGGCGAGCAGCCCCGCCACGCCCGCGGCGGACGCGGGCTCGACGAAGACGCCCTCGCGGGAGGACAGCCAGCGGTGGGCGGCGAGGATCTGCTCGTCGGTGACCGCCCCGATGCGCCCGCCGGAGTCGTCGCGCGCGGCCACGGCCGTCGCCCAGGAGGCGGGGTGGCCGATCCGGATGGCGGTGGCGATGGTCTCCGGCTCGTCGACGGGGTGCCCCTTGACGAACGGCGCCGCCCCCGCGGCCTGGAAGCCCCACATCCGGGGTCGGCGCGTCGCGGTGCCGTCCTCGGCGTACTCGCGGTAGCCCTTCCAGTAGGCCGTGATGTTGCCGGCGTTGCCCACGGGCAGGCAGTGCACGTCGGGGGCGTCGCCCAGGACGTCCACGACCTCGAACGCGGCCGTCTTCTGCCCCTCGATGCGGAAGGGGTTGACCGAGTTGACCAGCTCGACCGGGTACGCCTCGGCGAGCTTGCGCGCCTGGGTGAGGCAGTCGTCGAAGTTGCCGTCGACCTGCAGCAGCGTCGCGCCGTGCGCGATCGCCTGGCTGAGCTTGCCCAGGGCGATCTTGCCGTCGGGCACCAGCACCGCGCAGCGCATGCCCGCGGCGGTGGCGTAGGCGGCCGCGGAGGCGGAGGTGTTGCCCGTGGAGGCGCAGATGACCGCTTGCGCGCCCTCCTCCTTGGCGCGGGAGATGGCCATCGTCATGCCGCGGTCCTTGAAGGAGCCGGTGGGGTTGCAGCCCTCGACCTTCAGCCACACCTCGCAGGAGGTGCGCTCGGACAGGTGCTGCGCCCGCACCAGCGGCGTGCCCCCCTCGCCGAGGGAGACCACGGGCGTGGCGGCGCCGACCGGGAGCCGCTCGCGGTACTCCTCGATCAGGCCCCGCCACACGTGCGCCCCGCTGCCGCTCACCGGTCGTCCCCTCCCTCGACCCGCAGCACGCCCGCCACGGAGTCCACGATGTCCAGCTCCGCCAGGTCCTCGACCGTGGTGGACAGCGCCGCGTCCGTCGCGGCGTGCGTCACGACGACGAGCACGGCCCGGCCCGCCTCGTCCTGGCGCTGCTGCACGGTCTCGATGGAGACCCCGTGCTGCGCGAAGACGCCGGCCACCTGGGCGAGCACGCCCGGGCGGTCCGCCACGTGCAGCCGCACGTGGTAGCGGGTGACGACCTCGCTCATCGGCAGCACCGGCAGCTCGGCGTAGGCCGACTCCCCCGGCCCGCGCCCGCCGCCGACGCGGTGGCGGGCCACGGCCACGACGTCGCCCAGCACGGCGCTGGCCGTGGGGCGCCCGCCCGCGCCGGGGCCGTAGAACATCAGCTGCCCGGCCGCCTCGGCCTCCACGTAGACGGCGTTGTACGCCTCCCGCACCTGGGCCAGCGGGTGCGACAGCGGCAGCATCGCCGGGTGCACCCGCACGGACACGGCCTCGCCGGCGGCGGCGGTCACGCGCTCGCAGATGGCCAGCAGCTTGATGACGCAGCCCTGCTGCTGGGCGGCGCGCACGTCGGCGGCGCTGACCTCGGTGATGCCCTCGCGGTGCACGTCCGCGGCGCTGACGCGGGTGTGGAAGGCGAGGGAGGCCAGGATCGCGGCCTTGGCGGCGGCGTCGAAGCCCTCCACGTCGGCGGTCGGGTCGGCCTCGGCGTACCCGAGCGCCTGCGCCTGCTCGACCGCCTCGGCGAAACCGGCGCCGGTGGAGTCCATCTTGTCCAGCACGTAGTTCGTCGTGCCGTTGACGATGCCCAGCACGCGGGTGACGCGGTCGCCGGCGAGGGACTCCCGCAGCGGCCGCAGCAGCGGGATGGCCCCGGCCACGGACGCCTCGTAGTAGAGGTCGACGCCGTGCTTGGCGGCCGCCTCGAACAGCGTGGGGCCGTCGGCGGCCAGCAGCGCCTTGTTCGCCGTCACCACACCGGCGCCGTGCTCCATCGCGCGCAGCACGAGCGAGCGCGCCGGCTCGATGCCGCCGATGACCTCCACCACGACGTCGGCGCGGGTGACGAGCTCGTCGGCGTCGGTCGTGAGCAGGCCGGCGTCGAAGCCCAGCTCCCCGCGCTCGCGGCCCGCGCGGCGCACCGCCACCCCGACCAGCTCCAGCGGCGCCCCGACCCGGGCGGCGAGCTCCCCGGCCTGGCTCGTGAGCAGCCGGGCCACCTCACCGCCCACGACCCCGCATCCCAGCAGCGCGACCCTCAGGGGCTCCACGTCCGTTCCCTCCCGTCCCCGACCACGTCGGTCACCGTGCGATCCCCGCTCGTCCGCCGAGCCCGTCCACCCGCCCGCGCGGGCCGCTGCCGCGGTCCGCTCATCCGACGTCGAGGGCGAGGAGGTCCTCCACCGTCTCGCGGCGCACGAGCACGCGCGCCACCCCGTCGCGGACGGCCACGACCGGCGGGCGGGGCACGTGGTTGTAGTTGCTCGCCATGCTGCGGCAGTAGGCGCCGGTGCCGGGCACCGCGAGCAGGTCGCCGGCGCCGAGGTCGGAGGGCAGGAACTCGTCGCGCACGACGACGTCGCCGCTCTCGCAGTGCTTGCCCACCACCCGCGACAGCACCGGCTCCGCCGCCGAGCGCCGCGAGGCGATCGTCGCGGAGTAGTCCGCGTCGTAGAGGGCCGTGCGGATGTTGTCGCTCATCCCGCCGTCGACGGAGACGTAGCGCCGCCGCGCCCCCCCGTCGAGCTCGACGTCCTTGGTGGCGCCGACCTCGTAGAGGGTGAAGGTGCTGGGCCCGGCGATCGCGCGGCCGGGCTCGACGGACACCCGCGGGCACTCGATGCCCTCGGCCCGGCACTCCCGCTCGACGATCGCCGCGAGGTGGCCGGCGAGGTCCGCCGGGGCCAGCGGGTCGTGCTCGGAGGTGTAGGCGATGCCGAAGCCGCCGCCGAGGTCGATCTCGGGCAGCTCGGCGCCCTGCTCCCGGCGCACCCGGGCGGTGAGCCCGAGCAGGCGCCGGGCGGCGACCTCGAAGCCGGCGGTGTCGAAGATCTGCGAGCCGATGTGGCTGTGGAAGCCGAGCAGCCGCAGCTCCGGCCGGGCCAGCACCGCGGCCGCGGCCGCCTCCGCCCGCCCCGACGCCAGCGACAGGCCGAACTTCTGGTCCTCGTGGGCGGTGGCGATGTAGGAGTGGGTGTGCGCCTCCACGCCGACCGTGACGCGGATCATCACCGGCGCGGTGGTCCCCAGCTCGCGCGCGAGGTCGGCCACGACGTCCACCTCGGCGAGGTTGTCCAGCACGATGCGGCCGACGCCCGCGGCGAGCGCCGCGCGCAGCTCCGCGCGGGACTTGTTGTTGCCGTGCAGCACCATCCGGGCGGCGGGCATCGCACCGCGCAGGCCGGTCGCCAGCTCCCCGCCGCTGGCCACGTCGAGGTTGAGGCCGTCCTCGGCCAGCCAGCGCACGACCCCGGTGCACAGGAACGTCTTGGCCGCGTAGTAGACGTCCGCGCCGCCGCAGAGGTCGGCGAAGGCACCGGAGAAGGCGTCGCGGAAGGCGGTGGCGCGGCCGCGGAAGTCGGCCTCGTCGAGGACGTAGGCGGGCGTGCCGTGCGCCGCGGCCAGCTCGCGCACGTCGACGCCGCCGACGCGCAGCGCCCCGTCCCGGTGCCGGCCCACCGTGGCCGCCCACAGCTGCGGGAGCAGGTCGTTGACGTCCCCGGGCGCCCGCAGCCACCCGGGCACGATCGCCACCGAGCCGTAGCCGGGCGAGTGCAGCGCACCGCCCTCGTGGGTGCCCGCCATCACATGCGCTCCGGCGCGCTGACGCCGAGCAGGTCCAGGCCCGCCGCCAGCACGGTGCGGGTGGCGTCGTTGAGCCAGAGCCGGGTGCGGTGGACGTCCTCGACGGCCTCCTCGGCGCGCGGGGTGACCCGGCAGGAGTCGTACCACTTGTGGTAGCGCCCGGCGAGCTCCTCCAGGTAGCGGGCCACCCGGTGCGGCTCGCGCAGCTCGGCGGCGCGGGTCACGACGGCGGGGAACTCCGCCAGCGCCGCCAGCAGCACGGCCTCGGTCTCGTGCGTCAGCAGCGCCGGGTCGAAGGCGTCCTCGCGGCGCACCCCGGACTGCGCGGCGTTGACCCCGACGTTGGCGGTGCGGGCGTGGGCGTACTGCACGTAGAAGACCGGGTTGTCGTTGCTGCGCCTGACGAGCAGGTCCAGGTCGACGTCGATGCTCGTGTCCACCGAGGAGCGCGCCAGGGCGTAGCGGGCGGCGTCGACGCCCACGGCCTCGACGAGGTCCTCCATCGTGACGACGGTGCCGGCCCGCTTGCTCATCCGCAGCGGCTTGCCGTCGCGCAGCAGGTTCACCAGCTGGCCGATGAGGATCTCGAGGTTCTCCCCCGGCACGTCCCCGAAGGCGGCGCACATGGCCATCATCCGGCCGATGTAGCCGTGGTGGTCGGCGCCCAGCATGATGACGGCCCGGTCGAAGCCGCGCTCGCGCTTGTCGAGGTAGTAGGCCAGGTCGCCGGAGATGTAGGCGGGCTGCCCGTCGCTCTTGACGACGACGCGGTCCTTGTCGTCGCCGAACTCGCTGGTGCGCAACCACGTCGCGCCGTCGGCCTCGTACACCCGGCCCAGCTCGCGCAGCCTGGCGATGGCCCGCTCCACGGCGCCGGAGCTGTGCAGGGACTCCTCGTGGAAGTAGACGTCGAAGGTGACGCCGAACTCCGCGAGGCTCTGGCGGATCTCGGCGAACATCAGCTCGACGCCCTCGCGGCGGAACGTCTCCTGCTGCTCGGCGCGGGGCAGCGCGAGCAGGTCGGGGACCTTCGCGGTCACCGCGGCGGCGATGTCGGCGATGTACGCGCCGCCGTAGCCGTCCTCCGGGGCGGGCTCGCCGTGGGCGGCCGCCAGCAGCGAGCGGGCGAAGCGGTCGATCTGGGCGCCGTGGTCGTTGAAGTAGTACTCGCACGTCACGTCGGCGCCGGTGGCGCGCAGCAGCCGGGCGAGGGAGTCCCCCACGGCGGCCCAGCGGGTGCCGCCGATGTGGATCGGGCCGGTGGGGTTGGCGGAGACGAACTCGAGGTTGATCCGCTGCCCCGCCAGGGCGCTCGTGCGGCCGTAGCCGGCGCCGGCCTCCACGACGGTGCGGGCGAGCCGGCCGGCGGAGGCGGCCTCGAGGGTGATGTTGAGGAAGCCGGGGCCGGCGATGTCGGCGGCGCGCACCCCGGGCACCTGCGCCAGGCGGGCGGCGAGGACCCCGGCGACCTGCCGGGGCGGTGCGCCGGCCTTCTTGGCCAGCTGCAGGGCCACGCTGGTGGCCCAGTCGCCGTGTTCGCGGTTCTTGGGGCGCTCCACGCGGACCTCGGCCGGGACGTCGGCGGGGTCCAGGGACAGCTCGCCGGCCGCGACGGCGGCGGCGAGGGCGTCCCTCAGTGCGCTGGAGAGCTCGGCGGGTGTCACGCCACGAGCCTACCGGCGCGGCCGGGCCCCCTCGCCGCCGCGCCGGTGGGCCCCGCGGGAGCGCGGGCGGGGGACCCGGCGGGCGGGGCGGTCCGATGCGGGCGCCGACGCTGGTAGGGTTCCACCCGTCGCTGGCCCCCGTAGCTCAGCGGATAGAGCATCGGCCTCCGGAGCCGTGTGCGCAGGTTCGAGTCCTGCCGGGGGCACCCTCTCCACCCTCGCGCCGCCACCCGCCCGTCCCCTAGCGTCCGGGCGTGCCGTCCTCCACCACAGCACCCTCCCGCACCGGTTCCCGCGTGTGGTCCTCCTCCTGGCTGGTGACCGAGAACGGTCGCTACAACCTCAGCTTCGCCGTCGCCTTCGTCGTCGCGGTCCCGCTGGTGCCCCTGTCCCACGAGGCGGGCTTCGCCGGCGCCGACTCCACGGCCGTCACCGCGGCCGGGGTCTACGCCCTGATGCTGGCGTGCTACGCGGCACTGACGCTGGGCGTCTTCAGCCACAACATGGCGGCCTGCGTGGCCGACGGGCGCGGGGCCGGTGCCCCGTCGCTGGCCCGCCGGCTGCTGACGGTGCACCGGCCCGGGGCCGGCATCGCCGTGACCTTCGCCGCCGTCGCGCTGGGCGCCGCGGTCTGGTTCGCCTCCTTCGCCCCCGACGCCGCCACGCCGCTGCAGGCCGCCGTCGCCGCGACGACCACCGTCCTGCTCGTCGTCGCGGCCTGGTGCACCATGGCGGTCACCTACGCCGCCGACTACGCCCGGCGGGCGGCCGACGGCGGCCTGGACTTCCCCGGGGCCGAGCCGCCCGCGTTCGCCGACTTCCTCTACTTCTCCGTCGGGGTGTCCACGACCTTCGGCACCACGGACGTCACGGTCACCACGCGGGCGGTGCGGCGCACGGTGCTGGGTCACTCCCTCGTGGCGTTCGGCTTCAACACCGTCGTCCTCGCCCTGCTGGTGAGCGCCCTGCTGTCCTGAGGCCCGCCCGGACGGACCGGTCGGCGGGGCTCAGGCCCGGCAGAGCACCTCCCCGTGCAGCACGGCGAACCAGCCGTCGTCCGCGGCCGCCCACTCCCGCCAGCCGGCCGCGACCCGCTCCAGCTCCTCCTGTGCGGCGCCGTCGGCGCGCAGCCGCTCCGCCAGCGCCGAGGACGTGACCCGCTCGGCCCACAGCCCGCCCCACCAGGTGCGGTCCTCGGGCGTGGCGAAGCACCAGGTGGAGGCCGAGGCGGTCACGTCGGCGAAGCCCGCCGCCCGCGCCCACGACAGCAGCCGCCGGCCGGCGTCCGGCTCACCGCCGTTGGCGCGCGCGGTGCGCCGGTAGTCCTCCAGCCACCGCTCCAGGCCCGCCGGGCACGGGTACCACGTCATGGCGGCGTAGTCGCTGTCGCGCGCGGCGACGAGCCCGCCGGGGCGGCACACGCGGCGCATCTCGGCCAGCACCGCGACGGGGTCGGCGACGTGCTGGAGCACCTGGTGGGCGTGCACGACGTCGAAGGAACCGTCGGGGAAGGGCAGGGCCGCGCCGTCGGCCACCTCGAACCGCAGCCCGTCCAGGCCGCGCGCGGCGGCGGCGGCGCGGGCCTCGGCCAGCACGCCGGGAGCGCTGTCGACACCGACGACGCCGGCGGGACCGACCAGCGCGGCCAGGTCGGCGGTGATGGTGCCCGGCCCGCAGCCGACGTCGAGCACGGTGGTGCCGGGGGCCAGGTGCGCCAGCAAGTAGGCGGCGGAGTTCTCCGCGGTCCGCCAGCGGTGGGAGCGCAGGACGGAGTCGGCGTGGCCGTGGGTGTACGTCGCGGTGCGCTGCAACGGGTCCTCCTCGATCGACGGGAGCCCGAGCCTGTCGGCCAGCCCTCCACATGTCCACGAATTGAGACATCGATCCCACATGTTGAGATGGCGTTAGTCGTGGCCGCCCGTGGCCCGCCGCGTCGGCCGCGCCGCCGCCGGGTCCTCGGGCCAGGGGTGGCGCGGGTAGCGCCCGCGCATCTCGGCGCGCACCTGCCGGTACGCGCCCGACCAGAACGAGGCCAGGTCGGAGGTGACCGCCAGCGGCCGGCCCGCCGGGGACAGCAGGTGCACCACCAGCGGCACCCGCCCGTCCGCCACCCGTGGCGCGCGCTCCCACCCGAAGAGCTCCTGCAGCTTCGCCGCCAGCACCGGCGCCGCCGGATCGGAGTAGTCCACCCGCACCCGGCTGCCGCCGGGCACCGCGATGCGCTCCGGGGCCAGCTCCTCCAGCCGCGCCGCCTGCGGCCAGGGCAGCACCCGCCGCAGCGCGGCGGCCGGGTCCAGGCGCGCCAGATCGGCCCGCTCGCGCACCCGGGCCAGCTCCGCGGCGAAGAGCTCCTCGGCGCCGGCCAGCAGCGCGGCATCGGAGACGTCGGGCCACGGGTCGCCGAAGGCGTTGCGGCAGAACGCCACCCGCTGCCGCAACGAGGTCGCCGCCGGCGTCCAGCCCGGCGCGTCGATCCCCGCGGCGCGCAGCGCCAGG
>NZ_BAABIL010000474.1:0-3333 GCF_039542765.1 Kineococcus glutinatus | reverse complement strand
CTGCGCGTCGAGGGCGCCGTGCTGCGCCGCCTGCCCGGCCGCCGCGCCGGGGTGGAGGGGCACGGCTCGGCGCAGCTGCCCGGCTGAGGCCGCCGGGCGCCCGGGCGGGAGTCTGCGAAGATCTCACCCCGTGGGCATCCTCGAGCAGATCGTCGTCCTGGTCATCGTCCTCGCCGGTGTCGTCGGCTCCCTGGCCGCCGGGTTCGTCACCCACGGCCGCCGGACCGCGCTGCCGCCCGCCCCGTCACGGCCCGCGATCCGCGCGCCGCAGCACCTGCCCGGGGTGGGCGACGACGCGGAGGAGCCGCGCGACAGCCCCACCCGCACGGTGGACGTCGTCGAGCTGCCCGAGGCCCCGGAGCCGGCCGCGCCCGGGGCGCCCGCCGAGCCCGAGGTCCCGGCGGCGCCCGCGCCGGAGCGGCCCGAGCCCGCAGCCGGGCGCCTCGTCCGGCTGCGGACCCGGCTGGCCCGGTCGAACTCCGCGCTGGGGCAGGGGCTGCTGGCGCTGCTGAGCCGCGACACCCTCGACGAGTCCACGTGGGAGGAGGTCGAGGACACGCTGCTGCTGGCCGACATCGGCGTGGACCCGGCCACGGAGATCGTGGACTCCCTGCGCGAGCGGGTGCGCGTCCTGGGCACCCGCGACGCCGACCAGCTGCGCGCGCTGCTGCGCGAGGAGCTCGTGCGGGTCGTGGACCCGGCGATGGACCGCGCCCTGCGGGTGGAGCGCCACGCCGAGCGCCCCGCCGTCGTCCTCGTGGTGGGCGTCAACGGCACCGGCAAGACCACGACGGTCGGCAAGCTCGCCCGCGTGCTCGTGGCGCAGGACAAGGACGTGGTGCTCGGCGCGGCCGACACCTTCCGCGCCGCCGCCGCCGACCAGCTGCAGACGTGGGGCGAGCGGGTGGGGGTGCCCACGGTGCGCTCCGACCGCGACGGCGCGGACCCGGCGGCGGTGGCATTCGACGCGGTCAGGGCGGGCATCGAGGCCGAGGCCGACGTCGTGCTGGTGGACACCGCCGGCCGGCTGCAGAACAAGGCCGGCCTGATGGACGAGCTGGGCAAGGTGAAGCGGGTCGTGGAGAAGCACGGGCCGGTGGACGAGGTGCTGCTGGTGCTGGACGCCACGACGGGCCAGAACGGCATGCAGCAGGCCCGGGTCTTCTCCGAGGTCGTCGACGTCACGGGGATCGTGCTCACGAAGCTCGACGGCACCGCCAAGGGCGGGATCGTGGTGGCGGTGCAGCGGGCCCTGGGGGTGCCGGTGAAGCTCGTCGGGCTCGGCGAGGGCGTCGACGACCTGGCGCCCTTCGAGGTGGAGGCGTTCGTCGACGCGATCGTGGGCTGACGTCGCGCCGGGGCTCACCCGGCGTCGTGCGGGGCGGGGTCGCGGGTCGTCGACCGGGCACCGGTGCGTAACACCGATTTCACACGACGGCCGGGTTCGTCACCGGTGCGCAACAGTCGGGCGGGGCGGGCGTAACACGTGGCGGTCACCGTTGCCCTCGTTCGCGCGCTCCCCCGAGCGCCGCGGCCCCTCACCCCGCCGGCCCCGCCGGCCTCGTGGAAGGTCGTTCCCGCCCATGGATACCGGTGCCACCGCCTGGGTCCTGACGAGCGCCTCGCTCGTCCTGCTGATGACCCCGGGCCTCGCGCTCTTCTACGGCGGCATGGTCCGCGCGAAGAGCGTCCTCAACATGATGATGATGAGCTTCGGAGCGATGGCCGTCATCGGCGTCCTCTGGGTGCTCTACGGCTACTCCGTGGCCTTCGGCAACGACGTCGGGGCCGGTCTGCTCGGCGACCCGACGGAGTTCCTCGGCCTCGACGGCCTCATGGAGGACGTCACCACGGAGGCCGGCGGCCTGCCGGCGATGGCCTTCGTCGGCTTCCAGGCCGTCTTCGCCATCCTCACCGTCGCCCTCATCTCCGGCGCGATCGCCGACCGGGCCAAGTTCGGCACCTGGCTGGTCTTCGCCGGGGTCTGGGCCACGATCGTCTACTTCCCCGTGGCGCACTGGGTGTTCGACTTCACCCTCACCGACGACGACGGCACCGTGACGCACGTCGGCGGCTGGATCGCCAACAACCTCGCCGCGATCGACTTCGCGGGCGGCACGGCGGTCCACATCAACGCCGGTGCGGCGGGCCTGGCCCTGGCCCTCGTCCTGGGCAAGCGCCGCGGCTTCGGCCGCGAGCCGATGCGCCCGCACAACCTGCCGCTGGTCATGCTCGGCGCGGGTCTGCTCTGGTTCGGGTGGTTCGGCTTCAACGCCGGTTCCGCCCTGGGCGCGAACAACACCGCCTCCGTGGTGTGGGTGAACACCCTGGTCGCCACCAGCGCCGCCGTCCTCGGCTGGCTGCTCACCGAGCGCTTCCGCGACGGGCACGCCACCTCCCTGGGTGCCGCCTCCGGTGCCGTCGCCGGCCTGGTCGCCATCACGCCGGCCTGCCACTCGGTCAGCCCGCTCGGCGCCGTCGCCATCGGCGCGATCGCCGGCGTGCTCTGCGCCCTGGCCGTCGGGCTGAAGTACAAGCTCGGTGTCGACGACTCCCTCGACGTCGTCGGCGTGCACCTCGTGGGCGGCCTGTGGGGCACCATCGCCGTCGGCTTCTTCGCCACCGACGGCGCCCCCGCCGGTGTCGCCGGCCTCTTCTACGGCGGCGGCGTGGACCAGCTCTGGCGCCAGGTCGTCGGTGCGGTGGCCGTCCTGGTGTTCTCCTTCGTCCTCACCCTGCTCATCGGCACCGTCCTGCAGAAGACCATCGGCTTCCGCATCGACGGCGAGGACGAGGTCACCGGCATCGACCAGACCGAGCACGCCGAGACCGGTTACGACCTCGCCGCCCTCGGGGGTGGTGGCCGCATCCCCACCGCCACCCGCCCCACGACCGCAGCCACCACCACGGAGGTGTCCGCATGAAGCTGGTGACGGCCATCGTCAAGCCGCACAAGCTCGACGACGTGAAGAGCGCCCTGGAGGCGTACGGGATCCAGGGCCTGACCATCTCGGAGGCCTCCGGCTACGGCCGCCAGCGCGGCCACACCGAGGTCTACCGCGGTGCGGAGTACACCGTGGACATGGTCCCGAAGGTGCGCGTGGAGGTCCTCGTCGACGACATCGACGCCGCCGACGTGGTGGAGGTCGTCGTCAAGAGCGCCCAGACCGGCCGCATCGGCGACGGGAAGGTCTGGACCGTCCCCGTCGACGACGTGGTGCGGGTGCGCACCGGGGAGCGCGGCCCCGACGCCCTCTGAGGCGAGCACCCCGGCACCGGCCCGCCCGGCGGGTCGCCCCGCCCGGCCGGGTGGTGGTCCTCCACCGCCCGGCC
>NZ_BAABIL010000473.1:0-5521 GCF_039542765.1 Kineococcus glutinatus | reverse complement strand
TCCTCGCGGAAGCGGTGGTAGTGGTCGTCGGCCACGTCGCCGGTGTCGCCGTTCAGCACCTTGCCCGGGGTGTGGCTGAAGGTGTCCCAGATCGACGGGGTCCGCCCGTCCTCGGCGACGGCCCCCTCGATCTGGTAGGAGGCGGTCGCCGAGCCCCAGACGAACCCGGCGGGGAAGGAGAGCGGGGTTTCCCGCCCGGGGGCCGCGGTGGTCTCGGGCGGGGTGCTCGTGGTCATGGGCCGATCCTCCCAGCAGCCGGCCCGGTCCACCGGGTCGGCGGTGGCAGTGGTGGGATCACCGGGGTGCCCGTCGAAGCGTTTCGCCGCGTCCTAGGATCCCGGCAGGATCGACGGGGACCCTCGAGGACGGGAGCGGGCGTGAGCGCAGGGACGGACGACGCGACGCGGGTGGGCGGCTGGGTCGCCCCCGGCTACGAGGGGGTGCGCGACGTCTTCGCCGCACACCTCGCCGACGGACGGGAGACGGGCGCCGCCTTCGCGGCGTGCGTGGCCGGCCGTCCCGTCGTCGACCTGCACGGCGGCACCGCCGACAGCGCCGGCGGCGTCCCGTGGCGCGAGGACACCGCGGTCGTCGTCTTCTCCGGCACCAAGGGCGTCATGTCGCTGTGCCTGCTGCTGCTCGCCGAGCGCGGCCTCCTCGACCACGACCGGCCCGTGGCGCACTACTGGCCGGAGTTCGCCGCCCACGGCAAGGGCGGCACCACCGTGCGGGAGGCGCTGAGCCACCGGGCCCGCGTCCCGGCGTTCCGCGAGGCCGTCACCGTCGCCGACCTCGCCGACCCGGTGCGCCTGGCCGGGCTGCTGGCCGCCCAGGAGCCGTTCGACCTGGCCCAGCCGCACTACCACGCCCTCACCCACGGCTGGCTCACCGGCGAGCTGCTGCGCCGCGTCGACGGCCGCGACGCCGGCACGTTCGTCGCCGAGGAACTCACCGGCCCGCTCGGGCTGGACCTGTGGATCGGCCTGCCGGCGGAACTGGAACCCCGCGTCGCGGTGCTGGAGCTGCAGGGCGAGAAGCCGCCGCCGCCCGTCTGGCCCGGCGACCCGGTGCGCACCGAGGTCGACCGGCTCCTGGACACCAACCCGCCGCTGCTCGGGGAGCCCACGCTCTTCAACACCCGCGAGGTGCACGCCGCGCAGATCCCCGGTGCCGGCGGCATCGCGACGGCCCGCTCGATGGCCCGGCTCTACGCCGTGCTCGCCTGCGACGGGGAGCTGGAGGGCCGGCGCTGGCTCGGGGAGGCGGCGCTGCGCGAGGCGTGCACGGAGGCCGTGGCCTGGACCACCCCCGACGGCTGGCCCAACCGCTACAGCGCCGGGTTCCAGATGCAGACGTCGCGCGCCCCGTTCGGCCCGGCCGCCGAGGGCGTCGGGCACGGGGGTTTCGGCGGCAGCCAGCACGGGTTCTGGCCCGGCACCGGCGTGAGCTTCTCCTACTGCCCCAACCGCCTGGTGGTCGAGGGTGAGGACACCCGGTCGCAGGCACTGCTCACCGCGCTGCACGGGGCGTGGCAGGCGCAGCGCGCTGCGGTGTGAGCGCGACCAGCCCTCACCCCGCCCACCGCAGCACGAGGTCGGCCCGCCCCCGGGTCGCGGCGACGACCTCGGCGTTGGCCTGGTCGCTGCCCAGCGCCCAGGCCAGCGCCTGCTCCGGCGGCTTGCCGAACTCCTCGTGCCGCCGCGCCAGCCGCCGCACCCGCAGCTCGTCGTCCACGTCGAGGTACCACGTCTCGTCGAACGACCCCTCCAGCGCCGCCCACGGGCCCTCGCGCAGCAGCAGGTAGTTCCCCTCGACGACGACGAGGGGGACCGCCCGCGGCACGGGCAGCGCCGAGCCGATCGGTTCCTCGATCTCGCGGCGGAACTCCGGCGCCAGCACGACCTCCTCGTCCGCCGCGCGCAGCCGTCGCACCAGCGCCGCGAAACCCCCGGCGTCGAACGTGTCGGGCGCACCCTTGCGGTCGCGGCGGCCCAGCGCCTCCAGCACGACGTTCGCGCAGTGGAACCCGTCCATCGGCACCCGCACCGCGGTGCCCGGCCCGCCGGTGCGCTCCAGGGCGGCGACGAGCTCGGCGGCCAGCGTCGACTTGCCCGCACCGGGTGCGCCGACGATGCCGAGCAACCGGCGGCCACCGCGCCGGGTCAGGCGCCCGGCGCGCCGGACGAGGTCGTCGAGGGTGAGGTCGACGGGCCCCTCGGGCGCGGCGCGCCCCGGTCGCGGGCGCGCCAGCGGCAGGTCGGCGAACCACGGTGCGCGCAGCCAGGCGCGCGCACCGGGCACGGTGCAGCGCCAGGAGGCGACCTGCACCGCCGCGGTCAGCGCCTCGTGGAGCTCCATCCCGTCGGCGATCGCCAGGGCCAGGGCCCCGTGCAGGACGTCACCGGCGCCGAGGGTGTCGACGGCCTCGAGCCTCGGCACCCCGATCGAGCCCTTCCGGACCTCCCCCGGCCGCTCCGTGCGCCAGCGCACGGGCCCCGGCCCGGCGGTCGCCGCGGCGGCACCCGCCCCCGCGGCGAGCACGTCCAGCAGCACGTCGCCGCCACCGGGCACCGCGAAGGCGGCCGAACACACGGCGACGTCGACCAAGGGCAGCAGCTCCGCGAGCACGGGTTTCCAGCTGCCGCCGTCGAGCAGCACCGGCACGCCCACCTCCCGGGCCGCGCGGGCCGCGGCGAGCGCCAGCTCCGGGTGGTGGCCGTCGACGAGCAGCACGTCGGCACCGCGCAGCAGCGCACCACCGGCCAGCGCCGCCGGGGCGGGCACGGCCTCGCCGCCGGCGTTGACCGAGGTGACGGAACGGTGCGCACCGGCCACCCGAACACCGGAGACGGCCGGGGGCGCGGTGCGCCCGGGCGCGGCGTCGACGACCTCGACGCCGTGGTCGGCGAGCTCCTCGGCGACGGCGCGGGCCAGCGGGTGCCGGCCCAGGGCGGTGACGAGCCGGGCGCGGCCGCCGAGCGCGGCGAAGGTGACCGCGGCGTTGGCGGCCGGGCCGCCCGCGACGAGCTCCTGCCCCTGCGCGGTGACCTTCTCGTCGGGGCCGGGGGGCACCTCGACGCGGTGGACGAGGTCCAGCGTCGCCAGGCCGGTGAAGACGCCGAGGGGGCTGCGAGCTGTCACGACGGGCGAGCCTGCCACCGGGCGCCGCCGGATCGGGAACCGCCGCACAGGACGCCGGACGTCATTCCTCCACCTGGCGGCGGAGGTAGTCGTCCATGTGCGGCACGGTGAACCGGAGGTAGCCGCGCTCGGGCGCGAAGATCAGCCCCTTCTTGATGAGCTCGTCCCTCGCCACGCTGAGGTCGCTCGGCTTCCGCTTGCCCAGGCGTGCGACGAGGTCGGAGATCTGGCTCTGGACCGGGTCCTCGGCCATGGCCCGCATCAGCTTCTTCTGCGCCGGGGTGGCGCGGTTCCAGCGCGAGTGGAAGAGGCTCTCGTCCAGGACCGCGGTTCCCTGCGCGACGGCGATGTCGGCGTCCTGCCGGGTGATGACCGCATGCCCCGGAGCTGCTCGCCACGCCTGGTCGCCGAAGACCTGGACGAAGTAGGGGTAGCCGCCGGAGACGTCGACGAGCCTGTCGAGCGCGGCGTCCTGGTACGTGACTCCCTCCGCCTCCGCCGGTTCGGCGAGGGCCGCACGCGCATCGGCGGGGCTCAACGCCCCGATCTGGACGAAGTGGAAGCGCTCGGAGTAGGAGCGGACCTCCGCGAGCCTCGCCGGCACGTTCGGGAGGCCGGCTCCGTACAGGTGGAACGGCCAGCTGTTCTGGTGGGCTCGGTGCTGCACCGAGACCAGGGCGCTGAGCATCGCCGGGTCCAGGTCCTGGATCTCGTCCACGAAGATCCCCAGGCCGATGCCGGACTCGGCGAGGGCTGGGACCAGGTCGTGCACCAGCTCTTCCAGGTCGACCGTCGGATCACCCGAATCACCACGCCCGGAGCCCGCCTGGACGTCGATGCTCAGTTCGACCCCTGTGACGCCCGCTGCGATCGAGAAGGAACCGATGGTGCCGAGTGCGCGCTTCCAGGCGTCCGACATCCGCTGCCGGCGCGGAACTGCCGATCGCGCCGCCCCCACGAGTCCCCTGGCGAGCCGTCGTCGGCTGAGGTGCTGCTCCGTCGACTCCTGCTTGCCCTCGATCTCCACGGTCATCCAGTTCGCGGCAGCAGCCTGGTTCTGCAGCGCTTTCAGGAGCACCGTCTTCCCCACGCCCCGGAGCCCGTAGAAGATCGGCGCGTCCGCCGAGGCACCGCGAGCCGTGCGGGCGACGACCACGCGACCTTCTTCGAGCTCACGCCCCCTGCCGACCAGCGCGGGCGGGGCCTTGCCGGCCCCCGGCGTGTAGGGGTTGCGAGCGGCGTCCACGCGGCCATCCCTCCGGCATCCGTATAAGACGCTGACTTAGACGACCTTAGAGCACCTGATGCGGCGCACTCCGGGTGACGGTGCGCACGAGCCCCGCCGGTGCCCTCACAGCTGGCGGACGAGGGGCCGCAGCCGGCCCGCCACCTCCACCGCCGGCCAGCCCGCGTCGCGGGTGAGGACCTCCGCGCCCGCGGGCCCGAGCAGCACGGTGTCGCGGACCTTCGCCCCGGGGGCGCTGGGGTTCCACGCGAACGCCTGCCCGGCGTGCACCACGTCGGCGGCGGTGGCGGTGGGTGCGGGGTCGTCGACGTCGTAACCGGCGGGACCGCCCTGGTGGTGCCGCTCCCACTCGTCGGCGGCGAAACCGTGCCGAGGGTAGGCCGCCGCGACGTCGGCGAGGACGTCGCGCAGCCGCCGCCCCGGGCGGGTGGCGGCCAGCACGTCGGCCTCCACGTGCAGCAGCCGCATCTCGGCGTCCAGCTCCCCCGGGGCCGGTGCCGCGAAGCGCACCCACCGGGTGGCGGCGGCGACGAGGCCGTGGCGGCGGGCGCAGACGGTGAGCACCGCCCGCTCCCCCAGCGGCGCCCCCGTGGGCAGGGCGTGGCGGTGGGCGAGCCGGCCCGCCCCCCCGACGAGGAGGACGAGGGGATCGGCACCGAGGTCCAGGAGGCGGCGGCCCAGCTCGGCGGCAGCGCGGCGCTCGCTCGTGCCGGGCGACAGGACGGCGGCGACGTCGGCGAGGACGGCGGCGACGTCGGCGCACAACCTCCGGTAGCGGGCGCTCTCGGCGGGCAGCAGCGCGGCCCGGGCGGCGCGCAGCTCCGCCGCCACGTCCTCCTCGTGCAGCACGCCCGGCACGCCCCGGGACGCCTCCGGGCGCAGCAGCGCGGCGTGCCAGGGCACCACCCGCACGGGCAGGTCGCCGGGCAGCTCCTCGGCGACCAGCCGCGCGGCCTCGTCGCCGCGGGTGACGGCCTCCTCCGTGGTGGGCGTCACGACGACCGCGACGACGGGGCCGGCGGTGAGACCGACGTGGGTGCGCGCGCCGTCGAGGTACCAGGACAGCGCGCTGGTGCTGCGCAGCACCAGCCGCGCCGCCCCGTGCGCGGCCAGCACCGCCCGGACCCGCTCGCG
>NZ_BAABIL010000472.1:0-6000 GCF_039542765.1 Kineococcus glutinatus | reverse complement strand
CATCGCGGCGGACGCCGAGCGCGCCGCGGCGGGGTTCGCCCAGGCCGCGGCCGCCGCCGACGGCCCCGCGATGTGCGACCTGATGGTGCCCGGCACCGCCGAGGACCTGGTGGGCGACGAGGGGGTGCCCTGCGCGCAGGCCGCGACCGCGCTCGACCTGCCCGCCCCGGCGGACCCGGGCCCGGCGCAGGTGTGGGGGGACTCCGCTCTCGTGGCGGCCGGTGCGGCGTCGGTGTTCCTCGCGCGGGTGGACGGGGTGTGGCTGGTGCGGGCCGCCGGGTGCGAACTGCGCGACGGCGAGCCCGCGGACTGCGTGCTGGAGGGCGGCTGAGGTGCGGGCGGTGTTCGCGGGGGTGGTCCTCGTCGTGGTCCTCGGGCTCGGGTACGTCACGGCGCTGGGGGTGCTGCACCGGTGAGCGGTGGGCAGCGCCGGGGCTTCGTGCGGGACAACGGGCTCACGCTCTTCTTCGGCCTGCTGTTCGTGCTGGCCCTCGTCGGGCAGGTGGTCAGCGGCGTCGCGCTGTACAACGCGCAGGCCGTCGCCGACGGCGTGGACCGCATCTCCACGGCGCAGTACCTGCTGTCGTCGGACTTCGCCGTCGACGTCGCGGAGAACTGGCAGTCGGAGTACCTGCAGTTCTTCCTCTACGTCTTCGCCACGGTGTGGCTGGTGCAGCGCGGTTCCCCGGAGTCGAAGGAGCCGGGGAAGGAGGGCACCGAGTCAGACGAGGACCAGCGCGTCGGCGAGCACGCGAGGGCCGGCTCCCCCCGCTGGGCGCGTTCGCGCGGCTGGCGGCTGGCGCTGTTCTCCCGGTCCCTGGGGATCGTCATGGGCGCGTTCTTCCTGGCGTCGTGGGCGGCGCAGTCGGTCGCCGGGCGCGCCGCCTACGACGAGCAGCAGCTGCGGCAGCTGCAGGAACCGGTCAGCTGGGTCGGGTACCTGGGCACGGCGGACTTCTGGAACCGCACGATGCAGAACTGGCAGTCGGAGTTCCTCGCCGTCGCCAGCATGTGCGCGCTGTCGATCTACCTGCGCCAGCGGGGTTCGCCGGAGTCCAAGCCCGTGGGCGCCGCGCACACCGACACCGGGGTGGAGGGGTGAGGCGGCGCGGCGGCCCGGGGCGGGCCGCCGCGCCGGTCGCCGGGTCAGTGCAGCGCGGGGGTGCTGCGCACCACGGGCAGCCGCGACCAGGTGCGGTGCAGGCTGAAGCGGCGAGCGGCGGGCAGCGTGAGCAGCCCGACGAGCAGCAGCGCGTAGACGAGGTGCTCGTCGACGACCGGGTTGGACTCCGGCACGGGCATCGTGGCCCGGATGAGCAGCATCAGCGCGACGCCGCCGACCGTGGCCAGCCGCAGCGCGACGCCCGCGACGAGCGCCACGCCGACGCAGAGCATGCCGAGCATGAACGCCGCGTCGACGAGCGGGCTGCCGGACATGGCGTTGAAGACGCCGGCCAGCGGCCCGCTGGGTGCCCCGGCGAGGAACCCGCTGGTCGGCGAGCCGCCGGCGAACCACGCCTGCGGGCCGAGGACGTCGACGGAGCCGTCCTCGGCGCGACCGGTGCTGTAGCCCAGGCCGAACGCCTTGTCGAGGAAGGTCCAGAGGAAGACGAGACCGAGCGCGATGCGCAGCAGCGGCCAGACGACCAGCGCCCGGGTGGGAGGTGCGGTGGCCGAGGCGCGCTGCGCGGCGGGGGCGGTGGTGGACGTGGACATCGTTCTCCTGGGGTCGTGGGATGGGCGCGGCCGCGCGGAGGGCGACACCCGCACCACGAACCGCACCCGTCCCGGGTTCACCGCGGCCGGGGGTCCCCCGCGCGGGGGCGGTCCGCGTCGTGCGCTGGCAGGATCGCGGCGTGACGGACACCGGGGGTGCGGCCACCCTGCCCGTGGCGGCGCCGCCGCTGGCCGGGGCGGTGATGATGCGCCAGCACTGGTGCGACGTGGCGTTCCTGCACTGGGCGGTGGACCCGGCGCGCGTGGCCCCCCACCTGCCGCCGGGGACCGAGCCGGACGTCCTCGACGGGCGCAGCCACGTCGGGCTCATCCCCTTCCGGCTCGTCGGCCTCGGTGCGGCGCGCGGGCCGGCGCTGCCGTGGTTGGGGACGTTCTGGGAGACGAACGTGCGGCTGTACTCCCGCGACGCCGCCGGCCGCCGCGGCGTGGTGTTCGCCAGCCTCGACGCCTCCCGGCTGGGGGCGGTGGCGGCCGCCCGCGCGGCGTTCGGCCTGCCCTACCGGTGGGCGCGGATGCGGCGGGCGGAGCGGGTGCGCGACGGCGCGCGGGAGCTGGCGTGGACCGCCCGCACCCGCTGGCCCGGCCCGCGGGGGGTGCGCAGCCGGATCGCCGTGCGGGTGGGCGGGGAACTGCCGGCCGACGCCCCGGACGCGGCCCTGGCGCACTTCGTCACCGCCCGGTTCGGCCTGCACGTCGCGCACGCCGGGCGCACCTGGTGGATCGCCAACGAGCACGAGCCGTGGCCGCTGCGGCGGGCGCAGGTGCTCGCGCTGGAGGACGCGGGACCGGCGCCCGCCGGCGGGGGGCCGCTCGCCGCGGCCGGTTTCGGGGACCTCGCGGGCCGGGCGCCGGACTCGGCGCTGTTCGCGCACCGGGTCACCACGCGGTTCGCGCTGCCGCGCGCGCTCGGGTGAGCCGGTCGCGGGCCCGTGACAGGATCGCCCCGTGAGCGATCACCAGGACAGCCCGGCGGACGTCCCGCGGTGGGAGCAGCGCTTCCGCGCCGGGCGCATCGGCCTGCCGGGGTGGGCGGAGCTGGCGCCGGGGCGGACCGTCGTGGAGGCCACCGTCGACGGGGTGTTGGAGGCGCACAGCTGGGACGCCGCGACGGGTGAGCTGGTGCGGGCCACCGCCCGCCCCGAGGGCACCTCCACCGCCACGATCGACCCGTCCGGGGAGTGGCTGTGGTGGTTCGACGACACCGCCGGCGACGAGCACGGCGTCTGGCGCCGCCAGCCGTGGGGCACCGGCCCGCAGGTGCCCGTCGAGGACCCGCTCGGCCTGCCCGCCGCCTACCCCGCCGGCCTGGTCCTGGGGCGCAGCGGGCTCGTCGTCGTCGGCAGCAACGACGACGGGTACGGCACCCGCGTCCACGTCCTCGTCCCCGGCGGCCCGGCCCGGCTGCTCTACGAGCACCGCGAGGACGCCTGGGTGGGCGACCTGTCCGGCGACGACGCCCTCGTCGTCATCGCGCACAGCGAGCACGGCGACTCCCGCCACCACGACCTGCGCGTGCTGCGGGTGGGCGACGGCGGCACCGTCGCGGAGAAGGCCGACGGGCCCGGCAGGGGCCTGACCCCGCTGGGGTTCGCGCCGGTGCCGGCCGGCGCCGCCGCCGACCCCCGCCTCCTCGTCCTGCACGAGCGCCGCGGCAAGGGGGAGCTGCTCGTCTGGGACGTCCTCGCCGGCACCGAGGTCGAGGTGGTGCTGGACGTGCCGGGGGAGGTCGCCGGCGCGGAGTGGACCCGCGACGGGCGCGGCCTGCTCGTCCTGGTCGACGCCGAGGCCCGCACCCTGCTGCACCACGTCGACCTGGCCACCGGCGCCGTCGAACCGCTCGGCCCCCGCGAGGGCAGCGTGTGGGCGGCCACCGCCCGCCCCGGCGGGGACGTGTGGCTGGCGTGGTCGTCGGCGGCGCAACCGCCCGCGGTGCGCGACCTCGCCGGGCGGGTGCTGCTGCGGCCCACCGGCCCGGTCGCGCCGGCGTCGGTGCCGGTGCGCGACGTGTGGGTGGACGGCGAGGGCGGTCGCGTGCACGCCCTGCTGCGCGTCCCGGAGGGTGCCACCGGCCCGCTGCCGCTGCTCGTGGAGGTGCACGGCGGCCCCACCCACCACGACACCGATTCCTTCCGCGCCTACGCCGCGGCGTGGGTGGACGAGGGTTTCGCCGTCGTGCAGGTGAACTACCGCGGCTCCACCGGGTACGGCTCGGCGTGGCGCGACGCGCTGGAGCAGCGGGTCGGGCACACCGAGCTGGCCGACGTCGCCGCCGTCACCGACCACCTCGTCGCCACGGGTGTGGCCGACCCGGCGCGGCTGGTGCTGGCCGGCGCGTCCTGGGGTGGTTACCTCGCGCTGCTCGGGCTGGGCACGCAGCCGCAGCGCTGGGCGCTGGGCGTGGCGGGGGTCCCGGTGGCGGACTACACCGCCGCGTACGAGGACGAGATGGAGGGGCTGAAGTCCTTCGACCGCAGCCTGTTCGGGGGTTCGCCGGAGCAGGTGCCGGAGAAGTACCGCGACTCCTCGCCGCTGACGTACGCGGACGCGGTGCGCGCGCCGGTGCTGGTGCTGGCGGGGGAGAACGACCCGCGCTGCCCGATCCGGCAGATCGAGAACTACCTGGCGGCGCTGGACGCCCGCGGCGCGGTGTACGAGGTGTACCGCTACGACGCCGGGCACGGTTCGCTGGTGGACGACGAGCGGGTGCGCCAGATGCGGGTCGAGCTGGAGTTCGTGCGCCGGCACCTGCCGCGCTGACCCGGGGCGGGGACGTCCAGCGCCCGACACGCGGCGTGTCGGGCGCTGGACGTCCCCGCCCACCTCGCGCGCGGAACCCCCCGGGGTGGGGGTAGGCCCACCCCGGCCGGCTGCCCAGGCCCATCGAGACGACCGCGCCGCGCTCCTAGCGTCGGAACCACCCACCGACCCGACCCAGGGAGCACCCGTGGAAACCCTCGTCCCACCCCGCGACCGCCACGCCGACCCCCACGCACCCGCCCTCGCCGTCACCGCCCTCGCCCGCACCTACGGCTCCGGCCCCGGTGCGGTGCGCGCCCTCGACGGCGTCGACCTCGCCTTCGCCCCCGGCTCCTCCACCGCCGTGATGGGCCCCTCCGGTTCCGGCAAGTCCACCTTCCTGGCCTGCGCGGCGGGCCTGGAGCGCCCCAGCGGCGGCCGGGTCCTCGTGGAGGGCGCCGACGTCACCGACTGGAGCGAGACCGGCCGCACCAGGCTGCGCCGGGAGCGCATCGGTTTCGTGTTCCAGAGCTTCCACCTGCTGCCGCACCTGACGGTCGAGCAGAACGTGGCCCTGCCCGTGCGCCTGGCCGGCCGGCGCCCCGACCGCGCCCGCATCGCGGCGCTGCTGGCCCGGGTCGGGCTGGCCGACCGCGCCGGTTCCCTGCCGGCCACCCTGTCCGGGGGCATGCAGCAGCGGGTGGCGATCGCCCGCGCGCTGCTGCCGGACCCGGCCGTCCTGCTGGCCGACGAGCCGACGGGTGCGCTGGACTCCCGCTCGGCGCGCACCGTCCTGCAGCTGCTGCGCGAGGCCGTGGACGAGCTGGGGCAGACGGTCGTCATGGTGACCCACGACCCGGTGGCGGCCTCGTTCGCCGACGCCGTGGTGTTCCTCGTCGACGGCCGGGTCGCCGGTCGGATGGAGAACCCCACGGCGGACGCCGTCGCGGGGCAGATGGCCCACCTGGACGACCTCGTCGGTGCCGCGCGGGCGGTGGCGTCGTGACCGGCCTGGCGCTGCGGTCGCTGCGCCACCGCGCGGCCGCCTCCACCGCGACGTTCGCGGCGGTGCTGCTGGGAACCCTCCTCGTCGGCTCCTTCGCCACCCTCGTCGAGACCGCCACGGGTGCGGTGTCCGCCGCGGACCGGGACACGCTCATCACGATGGGCGCGGTGGTCGGCGGCTGGGGCGCCGTCATCGTGCTGTTCTCCGTGGCGTCCACGACGGGCGTGACGGTCCGGCAGCGGGAGGCGGAGATCGGCCTGTTGCGCACGGTGGGCATGACGCCCCGGCAGGGCCGGCGGCTGGTGGTGGCCGAGGTGGCGCTGGTGGCGCTGGTCGCCGCGGCCGCCGGTGCGCTGCTGGCCGCCGCCGGTGGCCGGGCGCTGCTGGCGCTGCTGCGCTCCGGTGACCTGGTGAGCGCGGACCTGCCCTGGGGCGGGGGACCTGCGTCGCTGGCGGTCACGGCGGCGGCGGTGGTCGCCACCTCGGTGCTGGCCGCGCTGCTGGCGGCCCGCCGCGCCACG
>NZ_BAABIL010000471.1:0-2236 GCF_039542765.1 Kineococcus glutinatus | reverse complement strand
CAGCGGGATGTTCCCGTGCTTCTTCGGCGGCAGGCTCGCCCGCTTGGTGCTCAGCGCCCGCAGCGCCCGCACCACGTGCCCGCGGGTCGCGCTCGGCTCGACCACGGCGTCGACGTAGCCCCGCTCGGCCGCCACCCACGGGTTGGCCAGCGTCTCCTCGTACTCCTCGACGAGGTCGGCGCGCACCGCGTCGGCGGCCTCGCCGGCGTCGACGAGCCGCTTGCGGTGCAGCACGTTGACCGCGCCCTGCGCGCCCATCACCGCGATCTGCGCCGTGGGCCAGGCCAGGCACACGTCGGCGCCCATCTCCTTGGAGCCCATGACGATGTACGCCCCGCCGTAGGCCTTGCGCGTGATGACCGTCACCAGCGGCACCGTCGCCTCGGCGTAGGCGTACAGCAGCTTCGCGCCGCGGCGGATGATGCCGCCCCACTCCTGCTCCGTGCCCGGCAGGAAGCCCGGCACGTCGACGAACGTCAGCACCGGCACGTTGAAGGCGTCGCACATCCGCACGAACCGCGCCGCCTTCTCGCTGGCGTCGATGTCCAGCGTGCCCGCCAGCTGCTGCGGCTGGTTGGCCACGACCCCGACGCTGCGCCCCTCCACCCGGCCGAAGCCGACGATGACGTTGGGCGCGAACAGCTCGCCGAGCTCCAGGAACTCCGCGTCGTCGAGCACGTGGGCGATGACCCGGTGCATGTCGTACGGCTGGTTCGCCGAGTCGGGCACGAGCGCGTCGAGCTCGAGGTCCTCCGGCAGCGGCTCCAGCGACACCTCCACCCCCGGCACCACCGGCGGGTCGGTGAGGTTGTTGCTGGGCAGGTAGGACAGCAGCTCGCGCACGTAGGCGATCGCGTCCTCCTCGTCGACCGCCAGGTGCTGCGCGGCGCCGCTGCGGGCGTTGTGGGTGCGCCCGCCGCCCAGCTCCTCGAAGCCGACGTCCTCCCCGGTCACCGTCTTGATGACGTCGGGGCCGGTGACGAACATGTGCGACGTGCCGTCCACCATGACCGTCACGTCGGTCAGGGCCGGGGAGTAGACCGCGCCGCCGGCGCAGGGACCCATGACGAGGGAGACCTGCGGCACCACGCCCGAGGCCGCGACGTTGCGGCGGAAGATGGAGGCGTACTGCACGAGGGAGACGACGCCCTCCTGGATGCGCGCCCCGCCGGAGTCGTTGATGCCGACGACCGGGCAGCCCACCCGCATCGCGAAGTCCTGCACCTTGATGATCTTCTGGCCGTGCACCTCGCCGAGCGAGCCGCCCAGGACGGTGAAGTCCTGCGCGTAGACCGCCACGGTGCGCCCCTCCACCGTGCCGTGGCCGGTGACCACGCCGTCGCCGTAGGGGCGGGCGCGCTCCATCCCGAAGGCCGTGGAGCGGTGCCGCACCAGGGCGTCCAGCTCCACGAACGAGCCCTCGTCGAGGAGCAGCTCGATGCGCTCGCGGGCGGTCAGCTTGCCCTTGGCGTGCTGGCGCTCCACCGCGCGCTCGCTGCCCGCGTGCACGGCCTCGGCGGTGCGCCGGCGCAGCTCGGCGAGCTTGCCCGCGGTGGTGCGCGGGTCCGGTGCCCCCGCCCGGGGGGCGTCGACGCCGGTGTCCTGGGTGCTCGTCACGACGGTGAACTGTACTTGTCCGGGCGGTGGCGGCCGCCCCGCGCGCCGCCCGGACTGCCCTGCGCGGCGGCGCGTAGCGTGGGCCCGTGACGCACAGCGACGACGCCGCCGGCCACCCCGACGGGACCGCGCCGTCGGCCTGGAGCGACCTGGACCGACCGCCGCTGCGCCAGCGCGCCCTGCACCGGGCGCTGGTGGAGGAGGGCGGCTGGCGCAGCGTGGAGGTCGTGGCCCGGACCGGCTCGACGAACGCGGACCTGCTGGCCCGCGCCCGGGCGGGGGAGGCCGCCGGCGCCGTGCTCGTCGCCGAGCACCAGAGCGCCGGGCGCGGCCGGATGGGCCGCACCTGGGTGTCCCCGCCGCGATCGGGGCTGGCCGTGTCCGTGCTGCTGCGCCCGGCGGTGCCCGCGGCCCGCTGGTCCTGGCTGCCGCTGCTCGCCGGCCTCGCGCTGGCCGACGCCCTCGTCGCGGTGGCCGGGCTGCCCGCGCGGCTGAAGTGGCCCAACGACGTGCTCGTCCCGGTGCCGGCCGGGGGCGGGGGGACGGTGGAGGCCAAGGTCGCCGGCGTGCTCGTGGAGGCCGGCGGCGACGGGTCGGTCGTGCTCGGCAGCGGCCTCAA
>NZ_BAABIL010000470.1:0-11275 GCF_039542765.1 Kineococcus glutinatus | reverse complement strand
CCGCCCGCGCGGCGGCCCGGCCGCGTCCCGGCGCCGGCGCCGGCGAGACGTACCCTGGCCCGGTGGAGGGCGGGAGCGGTCTGGCGCGGGCGCTGCGCGAGCGCGGGCTGCGGCGCACGGCGCAGCGCGAGCTCGTCCTGCAGGCGGTCGCCGACCTCGGCCACGCCACCTGCGAGGAGGTCGCCGAGCACGTGCAGCGGCAGGTGCCGGACGTGAACCTCTCCACCGTCTACCGGGCCCTCGACGTGCTCGTCGAGGTCGGCCTCGTCGCCCGCGGCCACCTCGACCGGCAGGCCACCTCCTACCACCTGCTCGAGCACGCCGACCACCTCCACGTGGTGTGCGAGGGGTGCTCGGCGATGGGCGAGGTACCCGCCGGTGAGGCGGCGACCCTGGTGGCGCGGGTCTCGGAGCTGTCCGGCTACGCGGTGGACGCCCGCCACCTCGTGCTGCGCGGGCGCTGCCCCCGCTGCCGGCAGGGCGGTGCGCCGGGTGGTGCGGCTGCGGGCGACCACGACGCGACGGGAGGAGAACGCCATGACGGCTGACACGAGGGCCGCTGCGAGTGCGGGAGCGGACGCGCAGGAGGCCCCCGCGCCCCCGCGCTCGGTGCTGCTGGCCCGGCCCGGCGCGGTGGAGGCCGAGGGCGCCGACGCCGGGGTGGCCTGGCACTACGGCGACCCCGTGGCCGAGCAGCGCGCGCTGGCCGCGGGCCGCGGCTTCGTGGACCTGTCCCACCGCGGCGTGGTCACCGTCACCGGCCCCGACCGGCTCGGCTGGCTGCACAGCACCACCACCCAGGACCTGCGCGCCCTGCCGCCGCACCGCAGCACCGAGAGCCTGCTGCTCAGCCCGCACGGCCACGTCGAGCACGCCCTGCACGTCGTCGACGACGGGGAGACCACCTGGATCACGGTGGAGCCCGGCCGCGCGCCCGCCCTCGCCGCCTGGCTGCACTCGATGCGCTTCATGCTGCGGGTCGAGGTCGCCGACGTCACGGGCTCCTGGGCCGTGCTCGGGCAGCCGCTGCGGGCCGGGTCGGCGCCCGGGGAGCCCCTCGCCTGGTGCGACCCGTGGCCCGGCGAGCCCCCGCTGGCCGAGGGCGGCACCGCCGACACCGCCAGCTACGCCGCGGTGCGCACCGACGAGCACCCCGGCGCCGAGCGGGCCTGGCGGGAGGTGCTCGTGCCGCGCCCCGGGCTGGAGGCGCACGTGGGGGACGCGCCGCTGGCCGGCACCTGGGCGGCGGAGGCGCTGCGCATCGCGGCGTGGCGGCCCCGGGCGGGTTTCGAGACCGACCACCGCACCATCCCGCACGAGGTGGACTGGCTGCGCACGGCGGTGCACCTGCACAAGGGCTGCTACCGCGGCCAGGAGACGGTGGCGCGGGTGCACAACCTGGGCCGGCCGCCGCGCCGGCTGGTGTTCCTGCACCTGGACGGCTCCGGGCACGACCTGCCCGAGCGCGGCGACGACGTGCTGCTCGGCGAGAAGCGGGTCGGCTTCGTGACGTCGGCGGCGCGCCACCACGAGCTGGGCCCGATCGGGCTGGCGCTGCTCAAGCGCAGCACCCCGGCCGACGCCCCCCTCGTCGTGGTGGGTGGGGCGGGTGGGGACGGTGTGCCGGGCCGGCGGATCGCCGCGGCGCAGGAGCTCGTCGTGGCCCCGTGAGACCCGAGAGCGCATACTCTGCGTCATAGGTGAGCGATCGTCGGTGAGCAGTCGTCGGTGAGCAGCGGATGCGACGGCCCTGGGGCCGGTGGGGAGCGACGGGTATGACCACTGGGCAGTCGAGCAGCGGGCAGCCGAGCACCGGGGGGTCGAGCGGCTACCAGGCGGGTGGCCGGCGCGCGATCGACCGGATCCTGGCCCCCGAGTTCCTCCAGGGCCTGCAGGACCTCTCGCTGCCGGAGCTGCGCGCCCGCCGCGGCGAGGCGGAGCAGGAGGAGGCGGACCTGTCCTACGCCCGCCGGCTGCTGCAGGGCCGCCTCGACATCATGCAGGCCGAGGCCGACCGGCGGCAGGGCGCCGACGGGGCGCCGGACCTGCCGCACGTGCGCTCCGACGCCGAGCTCGTCGCCACCCTCACCGACGTGCTCGCCGACCCCCGGCGCACCAACCACGGCTACGGGCGGCACAGCACGGTGGAGCCCAGCCGGGTGGGGGAGCACCGCCGTCGCGCGGAGGCCGCCGTCGCCGACCCGCGGCTGTCCGACCTCGCCGCGCTCGGCGACGACGAGCTCGCCGCCGCCCAGCAGAACCTGCGCGCCCTCGAGCAGGAGATCAGCGCCGACCGGCACCGGGTGCAGGAGGCCATGGACGCCTGCACCGAGGAGATCACCCGCCGCTACCGCGACGGCGTCGTGAACATCGAGGACACCCTCGGCGTGCCCGGCCGCTGAGCGGTCCCGGCCGTCCCGGGGCGCTGTGCGCCGGTCCGGTGGGCGCTGTGCGCCGGTCCGGTGGGCGCTGTGCGCCGGCCGGGTGGGCTGCGCCGGTGGGGTGGTGGTGCTGCTCCGGCCGGTGCCGCGCCCACCGCGCGGCCGGGGCGCGAGGCCGTGACGATTTAGGATCGGTGTGTGATCGACATCAGCCTCGCGAGCGTGCAGGGCGTCCTCATCCTGATCCTGTCCGTCGCGGCGCTGGGGGTGCAGGGCTGGGCGCTCGGCGACTCGCTGCGCCACCGGCCCGAGGCCTACGCCTCCGCCGGCAAGCTCACCAAGACCAAGTGGGTGGCGCTGCTGGCCGTCGCCGCCGCCATCGGCGTCATCTCGCTGGGGCAGAACTTCCTCGGGATGCTCTTCTTCGACGCGCTGGCCGTGGTGGCCGCCGTCGTCTACCTCACCGACGCCCGGCCGGCGCTGCGCCCCTACAGGGGCCGCGGCAACCGCGGCGGGCACGCCGGCCCCTACGGCCCCTGGTGAGCCCCCGCCCCCGCTGAGCCCCCGCCCCCGCTGAGCCCCCGCCCCCGCTGAGCGGGTGCCCGGGGGCGCCGCGGGGGTCAGCGCCCGTGGCGCACCGCTGCCCGCGTGAGGCCCGGGCCGCGCAGCGGCAGCACCGGGGCCCGGTGCCGCGACCGGTGCCGGCGCACCCCGGCGACCGCGCAGCGCAGCAGCGCGGTGCCGGCGACGAGCAGCGCCGCCACCGACAGCAGGTCGGCCTCCGTGAAGCCGCGGGTCGCGGAGAACGAGACCAGGACCCGCCCCTCGACGGGCTGGTTCACCCGGGTCCACACCGCGGCCAGCAGGCCCGCCAGCACCGCGACGTCCCAGCGCGGCCGCAGCAGCGCCCCCGCGCAGGCGACGAGCAGCGCGAGGACGGTGAGCGGGATGACGACCACCACCAGAGGGTAGATCGTCCCGGCGGCGCCTCCCGGCCCGTCCACGAGGCGTGCACACCGCCTGCACCACCCGATCCACCCGATCGGCCCGATCCCGCCCGGCCCCGCCATCCCGGGTGGGGCCGGTGGTGCACAGTGCTGGCGTGAGAGCCGTCGTGCAGCGCGTCAGCAGGGCCCGCGTCGTCGTCGCCGGCGAGGTCGTCGGCAGCCTCGACGGCCCCGGCCTCCTCGTCCTGCTCGGGGTCACCCACGACGACGGCCCCGCCCAGGTCGAGCGCATCGCCCGCAAGGTCGCCGAGCTGCGGGTCCTGCGCGGGGAGCTGTCCGCCCTGGACGCCGGGGCCGGCGTGCTCGTCGTCAGCCAGTTCACCCTCTACGCCGACACCTCCAAGGGCCGGCGCCCCACGTGGAACGCCGCCGCGCCCGGCCCCGTGGCCGAACCCCTCGTGACGGCCGTCGTGGAGGCGCTGCGCGCCCGCGGGCTGCAGGTGGCCACCGGTTCCTTCGGCGCCGACATGGCGGTCGAGCTCGTGGGCGACGGACCCGTCACGATCCTGCTGGAGGCCTGAGCGCCCCACCGGCCGGCGCCACGGCCGCCCACGCCACGGTCACCTCCCCGAGCCGCCAGCGGGCGGGGGAGTCCAGCAGCGGGAAGCTGCGCGCCACCTCCGCGCAGGCGGCCACCCAGCGCTGCCGCGCCCCGAACGTGCCCAGCGGCGCGGCGCGGGCCCACGCCGCGTCCAGGGCGCGCAGGTAGTCGTGGACGCCCTCGCCGGGCACGTTGCGGTGGATGAGGGCCTTGGGCAGCCGCTCCGCCACCTCCGAGGGCCGCTGCAGCCCGCCCAGCCGCACCGACAGCGTCAGCGACCTGGGGCCCCGCCCGGCGTCCAGCGCGATCCACGCCGCCCGGCGGCCCACCTCGTCGCACGTGCCGTCGACGAGCACCCCACCCGGTGCCAGGCGCGAGCGCAGCAGCTCCCACGCCCCCGCCACGTCCTCCTCGGGGTACTGGCGCAGCACGTTGAACGCCCGCACCAGCACCGGCCGGCCACCGCCGGGCACCGACAGCTCGAAGCCACCCCGGGCGAACCGCGGCGCCCCGGGCAGGCCCGCCGTCAGCTCCCGCGCCGCCGCCACCCGCTCCGGGTCGATCTCCAGCCCCACGACCCGCACGTCGGGGCGCACCCGGCGCAGCCACCGCTGCAGGTCCAGCACCGTCACCGGGTGCGCCCCGTAGCCCAGGTCCACCACGAGCGGGTCCACCGCGGTGCGCAGCGGGCCCGCCGCCGGCCCGGCCAGCCAGCGCTCCACCCGCCGCAGCCGGTCGGGGCCCGTGGTGCCGCGCGTGACGGACCCCACGGGCCCGGTGCGCCCCCCTGCCCGCGCGCGCCCCCGCCCGCGCGCGGCACACTGCCCACGGGGCGGGTCGCCGGCCGCCCCGGCGCTCCCGGACCGCTGCGGGCTCCACCGCGGGGGTGGGGGGACGTCGACCACCGGCGAACCGTAGCGACGTCAGGACCGGTGCCGGGGTGCAGCGATGATCGAGGTGGAGCCGGTGGCGGCCGGTGGGGGCCCGGCGGCGGCCGTCCCGGCGCCGCGGCGGGTGGCGGTGGTGTCGCTGCACACCTCCCCGCTGGAGCAGCCCGGCACCGGTGACGCCGGGGGCATGAACGTCTACGTGCTGGAGCTGGCCGCCCAGCTCGCCCGCCGCGGCACGGAGGTGGAGGTCTTCACCCGCGCCACGTCCTCCGACCAGCCGCCGGTCGTGGAGCACCTGCCCGGCGTGCTCGTGCACCACGTCACCGCGGGCCCGTACGAGGGGCTGGCCAAGGAGGACCTGCCCGGGCAGCTGTGCGCCTTCGCCGCCGGGCTGCTGCGGGTGGAGGCGCGCCACGAACCGGGCCACTTCGACGTCGTGCACTCCCACTACTGGCTGTCGGGGCAGGTGGGCTGGCTGGCGGCCGAGCGCTGGGACGTCCCGCTGGTGCACACCATGCACACGATGGCGAAGGTCAAGAACGCCAGCCTCGCCGAGGACGACACCCCCGAGCCGCCCGGCCGCGTCATCGGCGAGCAGCAGGTGGTCGACGCCGCCGACCGGATCGTCGCCAACACCGCCGAGGAGCGCCGCGACCTCGTCGAGCTGTACGCGGCCGCCCCGGAGCGGGTGACCGTCGTCCCGCCGGGGGTGGACCTGGCCACGTTCGCCCCCGGCGCGGGGCCCGACCCGCGCGCCGCCGCCCGCGCGCGCCTGGGCATCGCCCCCGACGCGCAGCTGCTGCTCTTCGTGGGCCGCATCCAGCCGCTCAAGGCGCCCGACGTCCTCGTGCGGGCCGCGGCGCACCTGCTGGCGGCGCGCCCGGAGCGGCGGCGCACCCTGCTCGTGGCGGTCCTCGGCGGGCTGAGCGGGTCCGGGCGCAGCCGTCCCGACGCGCTGGCCTCCCTCGTGCGCGAGCACGCCCTCGGTGGTGTCGTGCGCCTGCAGCCGCCGGTGCCCCGCGCGGAGCTGGCCGACTGGTACCGCGCCGCCGACCTCGTGGCGGTGCCCTCCTACAGCGAGTCCTTCGGGCTGGTGGCGCTGGAGGCGCAGGCGTGCGGGACGCCGGTGGTGGCCGCCGCCGTGGGGGGCTTGCGCACCGCGGTCGCGGACGGGCGCTCCGGCGTCCTCGTCGACTCCCACGACCCGGCGGTGTGGGCGGCGTCGCTGGGGGCGCTGCTCGCCGACCCCGGCCGGCGGGCCGCGCTGGCCCGCGGGGCGCTGGCCGCCGCCGCGGGCTTCGGCTGGGACGCCACCGCCGAGGCCACCGCCCGCGTCTACCGGGACGCGGTGGGGGCCCGCCGGCGCTGACGGGCTCCCCGTCGAGCGGGCGGGGGCCGCCGGGGCGGGCCACTAGGGTCTGGGCCATGACTTCGACCCTCGTGCTGCTGCGCCACGGCGAGAGCGAGTGGAACGCCCTGAACCTCTTCACCGGCTGGGTGGACGTCGCCCTGTCCGAGAAGGGGCGCGCGGAGGCCGCGCGCGGCGGCGAGCTGCTCGCGGAGGCGGGGATCCTCCCCGACGTGGTGCACACCTCGCTGCTGCGCCGGGCCATCACCACCGCCCACCTCGCCCTCGACGCCGCCGACCGGCACTGGATCCCCGTCCGCCGCTCCTGGCGGCTCAACGAGCGGCACTACGGTGCGCTGCAGGGCAAGGACAAGAAGCAGACGCTGGCGGAGTTCGGCGAGGAGCAGTTCATGCTCTGGCGGCGCTCCTACGACGTGCCGCCGCCGCAGATCGAGCTCGGCTCGGAGTTCTCCCAGGACGCCGACCCCCGCTACGCCGACCTCGGCGCCGACGCCCCGCGCACGGAGTGCCTGCAGGACGTCGTGACGCGGATGCTGCCGTACTGGGAGGAGGCCGTCGTCCCGGACCTGCGGGCCGGGAAGGTGGTGCTGCTGGCGGCGCACGGCAACTCGCTGCGCGCCCTCGTCAAGCACCTGGACGGCATCTCCGACGCCGACATCGCCGCCCTGAACATCCCCACGGGCATCCCGCTGCTCTACCGGCTGGACGACGACTTGCGTCCCGTGCAGGCGGGCGGGGAGTACCTGGACCCCGAGGCGGCGAAGGAGGCGGCGGCGGCGGTGGCCTCGCAGGGCCGCTGAGCCGCGCCGGCGGACCCGGCCACCGGCGCCCTCAGGTGCCGGTGGCCGAGCTGCCCGGCCCTCCCGTCGCGGTGCCCGTCGGGGTCGCGGACGCGGTGCCGCCACCGCGGCAGGCGCGCTCGATCGCGGCCTGCACCCGTTCCTGGGCGAGGAGGACGGCCGGGTCCTCCGCCGCCGCCGTGGCCGAGTCCACGCGCTGCATGGCGGCGGCCAGCTCCGCGGCGGCGCCCGAGCCGACGTCGAGGGCGCCGACCTCGGCGGCCAGCCGCCGGTAGTAGCCCAGCACGAGCTCGGCGTCGGCCCGCGTGCCGGCCGCGGTGGCCGCCACGACGGCCGCGTAGTAGTCCGGTCCCCGCTGCGTCGTCACGAGGGCGGAGACCGCCTGGGCGCGCACGTCGCTGCGGCCCACGCCGAGGCGGTCCAGCTCGTCGGAGATGGCGTCGTCGAGGTCCTCGCGGGCCCGGCTCACCGCCGCGCAGTCCACGTCGACGGCGGTGGCCTGCGCGGTCGGCGGATCGGTCCCGGCCGGCGCGACACCGCCCGCGGACGTCGTCGGAGCGGCCTGCGGCGCGCTGGTCGTCGCCGTGCCGCCGGGGTCGCCGCCGGTGCAGCCGGTCGCCGCGAGCAGCAGGAGCCCCGCCGCCGTCAGCGCCCCCCCCGCCCGCTCGCCTGCGATGCGGACCACCCGGGAACGCTATACCCGCGCCGCGGCCGGGGCCCCGCCGCTCACAGCGGGCGACCGGGCTCGACCACCCGCGCGGTGGCCGTGGAGGCGGTGGCCGCGCGGGTCGCGGCCCGGTGGTCCTCGTAGGAGCCCGTGACGAGGAAGGCGACGCGCCGGGCCACCGAGACGGCGTGGTCGGCGAACCGCTCGTAGTAGCGGCCCAGCAGGGTCAGGTCGACGGCGAGCTCGGCCGCTCGCGACTCCTCGCCGGTGAGCAGGTACGCGAAGACGTCGCGGTGCAGCCGGTCCATCTCGTCGTCGTCGATCTCGAGCTGCTCGGCCAGCGCGAGGTCGCGGGTGGCGATCAGCTCGGCGGTCTTGGCGACGATGCGCTGGGCCACCTCACCCATCCGCAGCACCGTGTCGCGCATCTCCTCCGGCACGACGGAGGCGGGGTGGCGCAGCCGCGCGAGCTTGGCGACGTGGCGCGCGAGGTCGCCCATGCGCTCCAGGTCCAGGCCCATCCGCAGCGCGGTGACGACGACGCGCAGGTCGGTCGCCACCGGCTGCTGGCGGGCGAGGATCTGCAGGCACCGCTGCTCCAGCTGCTGCTGGAGCTCGTCGATGCGCTCGTCCGCCGCGATCACCGTCTCGGCCAGCTCGCGGTCGGCGTCGAGCAGCGCGCGCGTCGCACGGGTCACCGCCGACTCCGCGAGCTGGGCCATGGCCACGAGGTTCTCGCCGAGGAGCGACAGCTCCTCCTGGAACTGCTCACGCACCGCCGCGCCTCCCCATCCCGGGCCGCGTGGTGGCGGTCCGCTCCTGGTCCCACGGTCGCAGGAGGGGGTGAACGGTGTCGAGCCGGGAGGTGAACTCATCGACGATCGGACACCGCCGGGGGGTGGCGTGCGGCCGGGTGGGCACTGCGCCGCGCGTGCTCCACGTACGCTCTGCAGCGTGGTGGAGCCGTGACGCCGGAGATCCTGGCGCTCGTCGCCGGGTGCGCGGGAGCGCTGACCGGGGCGGGTGCGGTGCTGGCCTTCCGCTTCAGCGAGCGCCAGCAGGAGTCCGCGCCGCCGGCCGGGGGGCAGGACGACCTGCCGCCCGGGGTCAGCGACGTGCTCGCCGCCCTGCGCTCGGCCGCGGTCGTGCTGGGTGACGCCGACGAGGTCGTCCGGGCCAGCGCCGCCGCCTACGCCGCGGGCGTCGTGCGCGGGCGGGAGCTGGTCCACCCCGAGCTGCGGCGGATGGTGCGCCAGTGCCGCCGCGACGCCGCCGTGCGGGAGGAGGAGCTGGAGCTGCCCGCCGGCCCGCTGGGGCGCGGCACCCTCGGGGTGCTGGCGCGGGTGTCCTGGCTCGGCGCGCACCACGTGCTGCTCCTGGTGGAGGACCGCACGGAGGTGCGGCGCGTGGAGGAGGTCCGCCGCGACTTCGTCGTCAACGTCAGCCACGAGCTGAAGACGCCGGTGGGGGCGCTGTCGCTGCTGGCCGAGGCCGTCGCGGGTGCCGCCGACGACCCCGAGGCCGTGCGGCACTTCGCCTCGCAGATGCAGCGGGAGTCGGTGCGCCTCGCCGACCTGGTCAAGGAGATCATCGACCTGTCGCGGTTGCAGTCCGCCCAGGGCGTCGTGCAGCCGGAGCTGCTCGACGTCGACGGCATCGTCCGCGAGGCGATCGAGCGCACCGGCTCGGTGGTGCGGGCCCGCGGCGCGGACGTGGTGGTGGCCGGGGAGCGCCGCACGCGGGTGGTGGGCGACCGGGAGCTGCTCGTGACGGCGGTGCGCAACCTGGTGCACAACGCGGTGGCGTACTCCCCGGAGGGCAGCCGCGTCGTCGTGGAGGTCCGCCGCGTGGGCGGCAACGCGGAGATCTCCGTCATCGACCGCGGGGTGGGCATCCCCGCCGCGGACCTCGACCGCATCTTCGAGCGCTTCTACCGCGTCGACCCGGCCCGCTCCCGCTCCACCGGCGGGACGGGGCTGGGGTTGTCGATCGTCAAGCACGTGGCCGCCAACCACGGCGGCGAGGTGGTCGTCTGGAGCGTCGTGGGCGAGGGCTCGACCTTCACGCTGCGGCTGCCGGACGCCACGGAGGCGGCGGCGTCCTCGGCGCCGCTGCGCGTGCCCGCGGTGAGCCAGGGGCACGGTCCCCGGTGAGCGCGCCACACCCTGCAGGCTGCCCGGCCCCCACCGGCCGGGGCTGTTCCACCGCGAGCGAGGAGAACCGACCGTGACCCGCATCCTCCTGGTCGAGGACGAGGAGTCCTTCAGCGATCCGCTGTCGTACCTGCTGCGGCGCGAGGGCTACGAGGTGTCGGTGGCCGACACCGGTCCGGCCGCGCTGGAGGAGTTCGAGCGGGTCGGCGCGGACCTGGTGCTGCTGGACCTGATGCTGCCGGGCATCCCGGGCACCGAGGTGTGCCGCCAGCTGCGCAGCCGTTCCAGCGTGCCGGTCATCATGCTGACGGCGAAGGACTCCGAGATCGACAAGGTCGTGGGGCTGGAGATCGGCGCGGACGACTACGTGACGAAGCCGTACTCCTCCCGGGAGCTGCTGGCCCGGGTGCGTGCGGTGCTGCGCCGGGGCGGTGAGCCGGAGGAGCTGGTGCAGACCACGGTCGAGGCGGGGCCGGTGCGGATGGACGTCGACCGCCACGTGGTGACGGTCAACGGCGAGGTGGTGCCGCTGCCGCTGAAGGAGTTCGAGCTGCTGGAGATGCTGCTGCGCAACGCCGGGCGGGTGCTGACGCGGGTGCAGCTCATCGACCGGGTGTGGGGTTCGGACTACGTCGGCGACACCAAGACGCTCGACGTCCACGTCAAGCGGCTGCGCGCCAAGATCGAGCCGGACCCGTCCTCGCCGCGGCACCTGGTGACGGTGCGGGGGCTGGGCTACAAGTACGAGGCCTGAGCCGCGGGGCGGGGTGCCGGGCACCCCGCCCCGGTGCGGTTCAGCTGGTGGTGGTGGCCGTCGACGTGGCGGTCGACGTGCCGGTCGCGGTGCCGGTGTCCGTCGGGGCCGGCGCGGGGGTGAGGGTGGTGTACTCGTGGCGCGGGAGCAGCACGGGCACCTCCAGGTCGACGGAGGCGCCGTCGGCCTCGAAGGTCACCGGCACGAGCTCCCCGGCGACCGCGTCCACCGAGGAGATCTCGACGGCTGTCGGCGCGGTGGTCTCGACGGCGCCGGCCTCGGGGGTGGTGGTGGGGCCGGCCCCGCTGCCTGCGCCCAGGACGTAGGCCACGCCGGTGGGCACGGTGATGGAGGTGTCGCTCCCGCTGCCGGTGTCGACGGTGACCTCGACGTCCTCGGTGCCCTCGTTGACGAGGGTGGCGGAGAGCACGCCGGGGGCGCCGTCCCCCTCGGAGACCACGAGGACGTTGCGCACGACGACGTCGCCGACGGTGGTGCTGAAACCGTCGCTCGGCTCGTAGGGGACCGCCGTCTGCACGGGGGAGAAGACTGCGCACCCCGAGACGGCCGCGGTGGAGAGTGCGGCGATCGCGACGGCGGCGGGTCGGCGGAGGCGGCGCTTCACAGCGGGCAGCCTAGCGGGAGGGGGGCCGCGCGGTCCCGCCGAGGGGGCGCCCGCGCGGCGGCGGCCCGGCGGTGGCCGGCCCCGCCCC
>NZ_BAABIL010000469.1:0-5516 GCF_039542765.1 Kineococcus glutinatus | reverse complement strand
CCTCGACGTCGAGGAGGGCGAGGTGCTCGCCGTCATCGGGTACTCCGGTGCCGGCAAGTCCACCCTCGTCCGCCTCGTCAACGCTCTGGAGATGCCGACGTCGGGGCGGGTGCGGGTCGCGGGGCAGGACCTCACGGCCCTGCCGGAGCGGGAGCTGCGCCGGGCGCGGCAGCGGATCGGGATGATCTTCCAGCAGTTCAACCTGTTCCGCTCCCGCACGGTGGCCGGGAACGTGGCCTACCCGCTCAAGGTGGCGGGCGTGCCGCGCGCCGAGCGCGACGCCCGGGTGGCGCAGCTGCTGGACTTCGTGGGCCTGCTCGACCGGGCGCACCACCACCCCGAGCAGCTCTCGGGCGGGCAGAAGCAGCGGGTGGGCATCGCGCGCGCCCTGGCGACGAACCCGCCGCTGCTGCTGGCCGACGAGGCGACGAGCGCGCTGGACCCCGAGACGACCACCGAGGTGCTGTCGCTGCTGCGCCGGGTCAACCGCGAGCTCGGCGTCACCGTCGTCGTCATCACGCACGAGATGGACGCGGTGCGCCAGATCGCGCACCGCGTCGCCGTGATGGAGGCCGGGCGCGTCGTGGAGACCGGTGAGGTCTACGACGTGTTCGCCGCCCCGCGCACCGCGCCCGCCGCGCGTTTCGTGCGCAGCTCGCTGCACGACCGCCCGGACCCGGATCAGCTGCGGCGGTTGCGCCACCGCCACCCCGGCAGGCTGGTCACGGTGCGCATCACCGACGAGGTGGGGTTGCAGACCCGCATCGACTCCGCGTTCCGGGACGCGGGCGCCGCCGCCGAGCTCGTCCACGGCGGCATCGGCGAGATCCAGGAGCGGCGCCTGGGGTCGCTCACCTACGAGGTGACCGGACCGGCGGGGGCCGTCGACGCGGCGATCGCCGGGTTGCGCGCCGCGGGCGTGCAGGGCGAGGAGGAGGTCTGACGTGGACGGTTTCCTCGACACCCTCGACGTGTGGCGCACGGCGATCTGGCAGACGCTGTTCATGTCGCTGGTCTCGCTCGTCGTCTCCGGCGTCCTGGGCCTCGTCCTCGGCATCGCCCTCTACGCGACCCGGCCGGGGAACCTGCTGTCCAACCGGGTGCTGTTCTCCGTCATCGGGATCGTCGTGAACGTCGTGCGGCCCATCCCGTTCATCATCTTCCTGGCCGCGGTCGCCCCGCTCTCGCGCCTGGTGGTCGGCACCACGCTGGGCACCAACGCCGTCACCTTCGCGATCTCGCTGGCCGCGGCGTTCGCGGTGGCCCGGATCGTCGAGCAGAGCCTGCTCGGCGTGGAGCCGGGTGTCGTGGAGGCCGCGCGCGCCGCGGGCGCCTCCCGGCTGGGGATCCTGCTCGGGGTGGTCGTGCCCGAGGCGCTGGGGCCGCTGCTGCTGGGCTACACGTTCATCTTCGTCGGCATCGTCGACATGTCCGCGCAGGCCGGGCTCGTCGGCGGCGGTGGGCTGGGCGACTACGCCATCACCTACGGCTCGCAGCGCTACGACTGGGGCATCGTCTACGTCACCGTGGCCACGATCGTGGTGATCGTGCAGCTGGGGCAGTTCGTGGGCAACCGGCTGGCGCGCGCGGCGCTGCGGCGCTGAGCCCACCGGCGGTGGCGGGCGCTCAGCGGGCGCCCGCCACCGCCGCCAGCACCGCGTCGGCGATGCCCGGCCTGCTCACCAGCAGGTCGGGCACCCGCACGTCGGTGCGGTTGTAGCGCAGCTCGGAGCCGTCCAGGCGGCAGGCGCGCAGCCCCGCGGCGCGGGCCACCGCGACGGGCGCGGCGGAGTCCCACTCGTACTGCCCGCCGGCGTGCACGTAGGCGTCCACCTCCCCGCGCACCACCGCCACGACCTTCGCCCCGGCCGAGCCCATCGGCACGAGCTCGGCGTCGAGCGCGCCCGCCGCGGCGGTGGCCTCCACCGGTGGCCGGGTGCGGCTGACCGCGATCCGCGACCGCCCTGGGCGGTGCGCCGGCGGCGGTGGCGGCTCGGCGGTGCCCACCGTCACGCCGAGGGCGGGCAGCGCGACCGCCCCGGCCACGAGGTCGCCGTCGGCCCACAGCGCGACGTGCACCGCCCAGTCCGGGCGCGGTGGCTCCCCGAACTCCCGGGTGCCGTCCAGGGGGTCGACGATCCACACCCGCGACGCGGTGAGGCGGGCCGGGTCGTCCGCGGCCTCCTCGCTGAGCACGGCGTCGTCCGGGCGCAGCGCCCCCAGCAGCTCCTGCAGCACCTGCTGGCCCAGCGCGTCACCGCGCGCCCGCAGGTCCGCGGCGCCCGCGGCGCGCTCGCGCAGCCGCAGCAGCTCCCGCCCGGCGGCCTGGGCGGCGTACTCGGCGACGGCGTGGTCGTCCGCGACGCGCAGGGCGCCGGGGATCTGCGACGGGTTCGTGGTGGCCTCCTCAGGTGGCGGGCAGGACGCAGCGGAACCCGAGGTTCGCCAGCGTCGCGGCCGGTTCGTTCGACGTCCGCGCCGAGACGCGGTAGCGGTTGCAGTACGAGTCGTGGCACAGGAACGACCCGCCGCGCATCGCGCGCTCGCGGCTGCGGCGCTGCCGCGGCGTCCACCAGGTGTCCGCGGACCACTCCCACACGTTGCCCACGACCTGGTACAGGCCATAGCCGTTCGGCTCGTACCAGCGGGCCGGTGCGGTGCCGGTGAAGCCGTCCTCGCCGCTGTCCCGCTCGGGGAACCGCCCCTGCCAGATGTTGCAGCGGTGCTGCCCGTCGGGTGTCAGGTCCTCGCCCCACGGGTAGCGCCGCTGCTCCAGGCCACCGCGGGCCGCGCGTTCCCACTCCGCCTCGGTGGGCAGGCGACCGCCGGCCCACGCGCAGTACGCCTCCGCGTCGAGGGCGGAGACGTGCACCACGGGGTGGTCCTGCCGCTGAGCGACGTCCGACCCCGGCCCTTCCGGAGCCCGCCAGGTGGCGCCCGGGACGCCCGCCCACCACGGCGCGGTGGGCGGGCGGGGACACCGCGCACGCAGGGGCCCGGGCACGGATGCGGCGAGGACGAACGACCAGCCGAGCTCCTCGGCGCTCGTGCGGTGGCCGGTGGCGGCGACGAAGGCCGCGAACTGCGCGACCGTCACCGTCGTCGCCCCGATGCGGAAGGCGTCCACCGCGACGGGGCGGACGGGGCCCTCGGCGTCGAACGGGTTGACGTCGGCGTCCTCGCTGCCCATGAGGAACGTGCCGCCCGGCACGTCCACCCACTCCCCGGGCGGCGTGCCGGCGCCCGGGCCGGGTGCGGTGGGCGCGGGCGGCAGGACCGGCGTGGCGGTGTGGCCCGGGGACGGGCTGCAGCAGCTCACCCCGACGTCCCTCCCGGTGCGCGCCCGGAGCGGACGGCGCCGGTGAGGCGCCGCTGGGACGCGAGGGGTTCGCGGGGCGGCATGCCGAGCTGCTCCAGGTAGGTGGCGAGCATCCGGGTCGCGAACGCCTCGCCCTCCTCCAGGGTGGGCAGCACGTCACCGGTGGCCTCGCGCCAGGCGTGCAGCCGTGCCGCGAGGTCCTGCTGCACGTGCGCCACCTCGGGCCGGTCGGCCAGGTTCTCCCGTTCGAGGGGGTCGGCGCGCAGGTCGTACAGCTCCCGCGGCGACCGCGGCGCGGCGGCGTCCTCGCCCAGCGCCGCACCCGACGGGCTGGCGGCGATGTCCAGCGGCAGGTCCAGGCGCGGGCGGGGCGCGTAGTTCTCGATGTAGCTGTGCGTCGCGGTGCGCACGGCCCGGATCGGGTCGTAGCTGTCGTGGAACGTCTTCTCGGTGAAGACCTCGGTGCGGGCGGGCGGGACGTCCGCGCCGGGGGCCGTGAGCGCCGCGGCGTGCGAGACGCCCTCGACCTCCTCGGGCACCGCCACCCCCAGCAGCTCCAGCAGGGTGGGCACGAGGTCCACGCCGCTGAACAGGCCCGGGTACGCGTGCGGCGCGACCCGGCGCCGCCGCGGGGGCCGCACGATGCACGCGATGCCGGTGCCGGCGTCGTACAGCGTGGACTTCGCGCCGGGGAACGCCTCCCCGTGGTCGGTGACGAACACCACCCACGTCGTCTCGTCCAGGCCGAGGACCTCCAGGGTGTCCAGCAGCCGGCCGACGGCCGCGTCCGCGACCTGGATCGAGGAGTGGAACCCGGCGAGGTCCTCCCGGACCTCGGGGGTGTCCGGCAGGTAGGCCGGCACCTCGAAGGTCGCCGGGTCACCGGGCGGGTAGTCCTCCGCGGGGTAGGGCCGGTGCGTCTCGAAGAACCCGGCGGTCAGCAGGAACGGCCGCCGGTCCGCCCCCGTTCCGGCGGTCCTGCGCAGCCAGTCCTGGCTCTGCCCGACCACCCAGTCGCAGCGGGAGTCGGTGACGTCGAAGTCGGCGAAGCCCAGCCGCTCGGGGCGCGCGGTCTCGTGCTGCATCCCGAACAGCGCTGTGTACCAGCCCGCCTCCCCGAGGAGCTGCGGCAGGGTCCGCACGTCGTCGTGGTACTCGAAGCCGTGGTGCGCCAGCGCCAGGAGCCCGTTGCTGTGCGGGTACCGGCCCGTGAACAGCGATCCGCGGGCCGGGGAGCACAGCGGTGCGGTGGCGTGGGCCGCGGTGAACAGCACGCCCTCCGCGGCCAGGGCGTCCAGGGCGGGGCTGTGCGCGCCGGAGGCCCCGTAGCACGCGAGGTGGCGACCCAGGTCGTGCCAGTGCACGAGCAGGACGTCGTCGCGTGCGGCCGGCCGTCCGGCGGGAGGCTCCACCGGCCCACCGGGGGTCGGCCGCGCGGGACCGGTGGGATCGTGCGCGCCCGTCACGCCGCGCCCCCACCCTCGCGCTCGCGGGCCTCGAGCACCTCCACGACGCGGCGGACGAGATCGTCGAGGTCCGCTCCCGTCGTGTCGATCACCAGGTCGGGCGACTCCGGCGGCTCGTAGGGCGCGTCGATCCCGGTGAGGCCGCGCAGCTGCCCGGCGCGGGCCCTGGCGTACAGGCCCTTGGGGTCGCGGCGCTCGCACTCCTCGACGGGCGTGGCGACGTGGATCTCCACGAACGGGATGCCCGCGGCCTCGTTCATGGACCGCGCGATGGCCCGGTCCGAGCGCAGCGGGGAGACCATCGAGGCGATGGCGACGACCCCGGCGTCGGCGAACAGGCGGGTGAGGTGCCCGACGCGGCGGATGTGCTCGGCCCGGTCGCCCGGGGAGAACCCGAGGTCGTCGGACAGACCGTGCCGGACGTTGTCGCCGTCGAGCAGGTACGCCACCCGCCCCGCCTCGACGAGGGCGCGCTCGACCGCCACCGCGACCGTCGACTTGCCGGAGGCGGGGAAACCGGTCAACCAGACCGTCGCGCCGCGCTGCCCGGTGGAGGCCACGCGGTGCTCGCGCCGCAGCGAGGAGGGGTGCCAGGTGACGTCCTCGCGGTGCCGCTTGGGCGCCTCGGCCGGCTTGACCTGCAGGACGGTGCCGGCGGCGACGGTGTCGTTGCCGTGCTCGTCGATGAGGATGAACGCGCCGGTCTCCCGGTTGCGCGCGTAGGGGTCCGC
>NZ_BAABIL010000468.1:0-1632 GCF_039542765.1 Kineococcus glutinatus | reverse complement strand
CAGCCAGGTCCGGTGCGACCAGCCGGAGCGGGTGGTGACGGTGAGGGGGCTCGCCGGTGCGGTGCGGGACGCGGCACGGGGGAGGGGGGTCATGGCCCGAGCCTCATGCATGTGCATCAGATGCGCAAGCATTTATTGTCGTTGCATCTATCTGGGGCGGGGAGTACCCTCCGGGGGTGGCAGAGGTGTCCGACGAAGCGCTCGCCCGGTCCTGGCACGAGCTCATGGGCCGCTACAACCGGCTGGCGTGCAGGCTGGACCGCGAGCTCGGGTCCGCGCACGGGCTCTCCTCGAGCGAGTTCGAGGTCCTGCAGCAGCTCGACGCCTGCGCGGTGCAGGGCGAGCTGCGGATGGCCGACCTCGCCCACCGCGTCCACCTCAGCCAGAGCGCGCTGTCCCGGCTCGTCGGCCGCCTCGAGCGCGACGGCCTCGTGCTGCGCGCCGCCTGCGAGGCCGACCGCCGCTCCGTGTGGATCCGCATCACCGACGCCGGGCGCACCCGCTGCGCCGAGGCCCGCCCCACCCAGCGCGCCATCCTGCGCACCGAGACCTGGTGCGCCGCACAGCTGCCGCCCGGCGACGCTCAGCCCGCCGGCCCCAGCTCCCCGAACCACCCCGCGTAGGGCGTCGTCCGCACCAGGTGGCGGGTCAGGTCCGGCGCGCCGTCGTCCCACCACACCGGGCCCCGCTCGCCCAGGGCCCGCTTCGCCGCGTCCAGCCGCTGCCGGGCCGCCTCCCGCGCGGCGGCCACCTCCGCGCGCAGCGCCGCGCCCTTCGCCCGCCGCGCCGCCATCAGCTCCGCGACGAGCCGCTCCCGCTCGGCCGGGTCCAGCCCCGGATCGGCCCGGCGCCACAACCGGCCGCGGACGACGAGGTAGCGCCCGTCCGGCGTCACGGGGTGCTCCACCCGGCCACGGTACGGCGCGGTGCGGGTCCCGGCCCGGGCGCGGGGTTCACCCCAGGTGTGCCCGCACGTGCCGCAGCAGCCGCCGCACCGCCGGGCCGGGCGGGGGTTCGCGCCACACCACCTCCAGCCGCGCGGTCGGCGCCGGGACGAGGTCGACGCGCACGAGGTCGGGGTGGACGCCGCTCATCGAGGCGCTGAGCACCGCGGTGCCCAACCCCCGCGCCGCGAGCCCCGCGACGACCTCCGGGGTGCTCGCCTCGAACGCGGGGCGCGGCTGCGGCCCCAGCCCGGCGCAGGCGGCGTCGAGGGCGGCGCGGATGCCCGCACCCACCGGCAGGGTGACCAGCGGCCCCGCGCACAGCTCGGCCAGCGCCAGGACCGCCGGCGGGTCGGCGTCCCTGCGCCGCAGGGCGATGAGGGGTTCGTCGACGAGGACGAGCGATCCGAGCCCCGGTGCCGGCTCGCCGTGCGCGCCGACGACGGCGAGGTCGAGGAAACCCTCGCGCACCGCCTCGACGAGGTCGGCGGACGTGCCCTCGCGCAGGCCGGTCCGCACGCCCGGGTGCTCGGCGGAGAACTCCGCGATCGCGTCGAAGAACCCCGGCAGCGCGCAGCCGGTGACCATGCCGGCGCGCACCTCCCCGCGCAGCAGGCCCGCGACGTCGTCGACGGCGCGCCGGCCCGCGGAGGCGGCGGCGAGCTCGGCGAGGGCGTGCGGCAGCAGG
>NZ_BAABIL010000467.1:0-7640 GCF_039542765.1 Kineococcus glutinatus | reverse complement strand
CCAGCGCGGCGCCCGCCGCTCCCGCACCGCCGCCGCGAACGGCACCACCACCGCGAAGAGGGCGATGAGCACCCCGGCGCGGGCCGGGGTGGTGCGGACCGCGCCGTGCGTCTCCAGCAGGAAGACGGCCAGCAGCAGCGCGCCGGGGACCACGCCGCGGCGCAGCGCCGCCGGCCAGGAACCGCGCGGGGCCCGGCCCCGGGTGGCCAGCAGCACGACGGGCAGCAGCAGCAGCGCGGCCAGCCCGAAGCGCACCGCGAGGACGAGCGCCACGGAGGCACCGGTGGCGGCCTGCTGCACCGCCACGAACGAGCAGCCCCAGACGAGGGCCACCGAGAGCACCCCGAGGTCGGGGAGGAGAGCGCGGGAGATCACCCGGGCATGACCTCACGACGGCGACCGTGCAGTCCAGCGACAAGTTCTCCGGTGACCGTGCAGGAGAACTGCACGGTGCGGCGGTCGGCGCCCTGGCACCCTGCGCCCGTGAGCGCACGCATGAAGGGCCGCCACCGCGAGACCGAGCGGCTGCTGACCGACCTCACCCGGTGGGCGCAGGACCAGGTCGACGTCCACGCCGTCGCCCTCGTGGGGTCCCACGCCCGCGGCCGGGCCCGCATGGCCAGCGACGTCGACCTCGTCGTCCTCAGCCCGGCCTTCGCGCGGCTCGCGGCCGACACCACGTGGTTCACCCGGCTGCGGCCCGGCAGCCGGCACGTGCGCAGCGCCACCTGGGGCCCGCTGCTGGAGCGCCGCCACCGGTTGCGCTCCGGGCTGCTCGTCGAGCTCGGCCTGGCGGCGCCGGAGTGGGCCGCCCTGCCCCTGGACGCCGGCACCCACCGCGTCCTGCGCGACGGGCACCGCGTCCTGCACGACCGCCACGGCCTCCTCGCCCGGGCCGCGGCGGCGCTCGACCCCGGCGCGGGCGCACCCGCCACCCCCTAGGGTCTCTCCTGCGGATCCATGGCGCGCTGGTCGGCGGTCGGGTGGATGCACCGCAAGGCCGACGACGTGCCGGTCCCGTTGTCGGATCGGCACGGAGGAGAACGCCGCGGGGCGCCGCCCGGGCGTCGACCAGGAGCCTGGAGATCCGCAGGACAGGCCCTAGTCTCCCTGGGTGCTCGACGTCCGACGGCTGCGCGTGCTGCGGGAGTTCGCCGTCCACGGCACCGTCACCGCCACCGCCCGCGCCCTGGCCTACACGCCCTCCGCCGTCTCCCAGCAGCTCGCCGCCCTGGAGGCCGAGACCGGCCACCGGCTGCTGGAGCGCGCCGGGCGCGGCGTGCGGCTCACCGACGCCGGCCGGGTCCTCGTCGCCCACGCCGACGCCGTCCTCGCCGAGGTGGAGCGCGCCGAGGCCGTCCTCGCCGCCCACGCCGCCGGGGACGTCGGCAGCCTGCGCCTGGCCGCCTTCCCCACCGCCGCCCGCGCGCTGGCCGCCCCCGCCGCCGGCCTGCTGCGCACCACCCACCCCGGCCTCGACGTCGAGCTGACCGAGATGGAGCAGCACGAGAGCCTGCACCTGCTCGCCACGGGCGACCTCGACGCCGTCCTCGGCCACCACGCCGCCGGGCAGCCGCGACCGGGCCCGCGCCCCGTCGCCACCGAGCTGCTGCTGGTGGACCCCGTGCACGTCGCGCTGCCCCGCGACCACCCCCGGGCCGGCGACGCCGTCGTGGACGCGGCCCTGCTGCGGGAGGAGACGTGGCTGGCGGCCCACCCCGACGCCCCCTGCAGCCAGATCCTCGAGGCCACCTGCCGCGCCGCCGGCTTCGCGCCCCGCACCCGGCACCGGGCGATGGACTACGACGTCGTGCTCGCCATGGTCGCCGCCGGCCTCGGCCTCGGCCTCGTCTCCCGCCTCGCCCTCGGGCCGGTGCCGGCGCAGGTGGTGCTGCGGCCGCTGGCCGGCGGCGCCGCCCGCCACGTCTGGCTCGCCACCCGCCCCGGCGGCCTGCAGCGCCCGGCCGTGCGGCACCTCCTCGCGGCCCTGCGCTCGACGGTGCAGACTGCCGTCCCCAGCCCCCCGGCACCGATCCCCGGAGCGACCACGTGAACTCCCGCGACCTCCTCCTCGACGGCTACGGGCGCATCCCGGACCTCGTGCGCGCCGCCGTCGACGGCCTCGACGACGCCCGGCTCGCCGACCGCCTCGACGGCGCCACCAACTCCGTCGCCTGGCTCGTGTGGCACCTCGTGCGCGTGCAGGACGACCACGTCGCCGACGTCGCCGGCCACGAGCAGGTCTGGACCGCCGACGGCTGGGCCCGCCGCTTCGCGCTGCCGCTGGAGGACACCGACACCGGCTACGGCCACGACAGCGGGCAGGTGTCCCTCGTGCGCGCCCCGGCCGACCTGCTCCTGGGCTACCTCGACGCCGTCCACGCCCGCACCACCGCCTACCTGCGGGGCCTCGGCGACGAGGACCTGGACCGGGTCGTGGACGAGCGCTACGACCCGCCCGTGACGCTGGGGGTGCGGCTGGTGAGCGTCCTCGACGACGACCTGGAGCACGCCGGACAGGCCGCCCTGCTGCGCGGCGTGCTGCTGCGCCGCTCGTGAGCGCCCCCGGAGCGGCCCCCGGGGCACCCGGCCTGGGCAGCGCCCCCGTCCAGCCCGGCCGGGCCGATCGGGGCTACGGTGGAACGCGTGCCCGCGCCCTGCCACCCCAGCCCCGGCCTCCCGGCCCGGTGGGAGCCGACGACGGCGTGATCGACGAGCACCCCGCCGCCCCCGGCCCGGACGCACAGCCGCCGCAGGACGACCAGCACCCCGAGCTGGCGGCCGAGCGCGACTACGTCGCCGGCCTCTACGCGCGCCTGGACGCGCTGCGCGAGCAGACCGCCGCGCAGCTGGCCGAGGTGCGCCGCACGAAGGCCACCGGCACCCACCAGAGCCGCTTCGAGCGCGACGCCTTCGCCACCCTCTACGAGGACCGCCTCGCCCAGCTGTGGTCGGTGGAGAACCGGCTCTGCTTCGGCCGCCTCGACCTCACCGCCACCACCACCGACCGCCGCCGCTACGTGGGCCGCATCGGGCTGTCCGACCCGCGCGGAGGCCAGCTCCTCGTGGACTGGCGGGCCCCGGCGGCGCAGGACTTCTACCAGGCCACCGCCGCCTCGCCCCGCGACGTCGTGCGCCGCCGGCACCTGCTCACCGCCGGGCGCCTCGTCACCGGCGTGGAGGACGAGGTGCTCGTCGCCGCCGACGGTGAGCCCACCACGGGCGACGCGGCGCTGCTGGCCGCCGTCAGCGCCCCCCGCACCGGGCGGATGGGCGACATCGTCGCCACCATCCAGGCCGAGCAGGACCGCGTCATCCGCGCCTCCGAGCGGGGCGTGCTCGTCGTGCAGGGCGGCCCCGGCACCGGCAAGACGGCCGTCGCGCTGCACCGCACCGCCTACCTGCTGTACACCCACCGCGAGCGCCTCGCCCGCAGCGGCGTCCTGCTCGTCGGGCCCAGCCCGGTGTTCCTGCGCTACGTCGAGCAGGTGCTGCCCTCCCTGGGCGAGACGGGCGTCGTCACCCTCACCCCCGCCGAGCTGTACCCCGGGACCACCGCCACCGCCGAGGAGACCCCGGCCGCGGCCGCCGTCAAGGGCGACCTGCGCATGGTGGACGTCCTGGCCGCCGCCGTCGCCGCCCGCCAGCGCGTCCCGGCCCGCGGCATCCGCATCGTCGTCGACGGCACGCCGGTGGTGCTGCGCCCCGACGCCGTCGCCGGCGCCCGCGGCAAGGCGCGCCGCAGCCGCAAGCCGCACAACGAGGCCCGCGTGACCTTCGTGAAGGAGGTGCTGGGCTCCCTGGCGCAGCAGCTCGCCCGCGGCCGCGGCGCCGACCTGGCCGAGGAGCGCGCCGACCTGCTGCAGGAGCTGCGCGAGAACGTCGACGTCCGGCGGGAGGTGAACCTGTGCTGGATGCCCCTGACGCCGCAGAAGGTCCTCGGCCGGCTGCTCACCGACCCCGGCGTGCTCGCCGCGGCCGCCGGGCAGCTGACGCCGGCCGAGCGCGCGGCCCTGCTGCGCCCGCCCGAGCGCGCGCAGGAGTGGACCGAGGCGGACGTGCCGCTGCTGGACGAGCTCGCCGAGCTGCTCGGCGAGATCACCGACTCCACCCGCCGCGGCGAGGGCCGCGACGCCGCCGAGCGCGAGAGCGAGATCGCCTACGCCCGGACGGTGCTGGAGACCGCCGGCAACGAGAACGACCTGGTCACCGCGGAGATGCTGGCCGACCGCTTCGGCGTCGACGGGCCCGTGGGCACCGTCGCCGAGCGGGCCGTGGCCGACCGCACCTGGGCGTACGGGCACGTCGTGGTCGACGAGGCGCAGGAGCTGTCGGCGATGGCGTGGCGGCTGCTGGAGCGGCGCTGCCCGAGCCGGTCGATGACCCTCGTCGGGGACGTCGCGCAGACGTCCTCGGAGGCCGGCGCGCGCAGCTGGGGGCAGGTGCTGCGCCCGCTGGTGGACGACCGCTGGCGGCTGGAGGAGCTCACCGTCAACTACCGCACCCCCGCCCGCATCGCGCGCGTGGCGGCGGCGGTGCTGGAGGCCGCGGGCATCGAGGCCGCGGCCCCCACGCCGGTGCGCGAGGGCGAGCACGACCCCGTGGCCGTGCGGCTGGGCCCGGACCCGGCCGCGACCGTGCTCGAGCAGGTCCGCGCCCAGCTGCCGCACCTCGCCGGCGGCCGCCTCGCGGTGCTCACCGCCACCGAGGACGGCGAGCCCGGGGCGGCGTCGCTGCGGGCGGCGCTGCGCGCGGTGCTCGGCGAGCGGGTGGTGGCCGCCGGGCACGACGACCTCGACGCCACCGTCAGCGTCCTCGACGTCCGCCGCGCCAAGGGCCTGGAGTTCGACGCGGTGCTGCTCGTGGAGCCCGCCGAGGTGCTGGCCCGCGGCGCGCGCGGCGCCAACGACCTCTACGTGGCGCTGACCCGCGCGACGCAGCGCCTCGTGGTGCTGCACGCCCGGCCGCTGCCGGCGGGGATGGGCTCGCTGGGCTGAGCCCACCCGCCGCCGGGGCGCGGCCGGTGGGGCGCGTCAGGCGTGGGTGAAGCGGGACACCTGCGCGCGCAGGTCGGCCGCCAGGCGGGACAGCTCGTCGATGGCGCCGCTGGTCCGGTCGATCGCCCCGGCGGTGCCCTGCGCGGTGCCCGCCACCCCGGTGATGCCGGCCGCGATCCGCTCCGCGCCGGCGGCGGCCTCGACGACGTTGCGGGACATCTCGCTGGTGGTGGCCGTCTGCTCCTCCACCGCGGAGGCGATGGTGCCCTGGTAGCTGTGGATGGAGTCGATGATCGTGGAGATCTCCTCGATCGCCGCGACCGCACCGTCGGTGTCGGCCTGGATGGCCTCCACCCGGCGGGTGATGTCCTCGGTGGCGCGGGCGGTCTGCTGGGCCAGCTCCTTCACCTCACCGGCCACCACGGCGAAGCCCTTGCCCATGTCCCCGGCCCGGGCCGCCTCGATGGTGGCGTTGAGGGCCAGCAGGTTCGTCTGCTCGGCGATGGCGGTGATGGCGCGCACGACGTCGCCGATCTCGCGGCTGGAGGCGCCGAGCTTGGAGACGGTGGCGGTGGTGCCGCGCGCCACGTCGACCGCGCGGGCCGCGACGCGGGCGGCCTCGGTGGTGCTGCTGGAGATCTCCCGGATCGAGGCGCCCATCTCCTCCGCGCCCGCGGCGACCGTCTGCACGTTGCCGGAGACCTCCGCCGCCGCCGCGGCGACGCCGTCGGACCGCCCGCGGGTCTCGGCGGCGGAACCGGCGATGCTGGTGGCCGAGTCCGACAGCTCCCCCGCGGCGGCCGCGACGGTGTCCGCGGAGGACACCACCGCGCTCATCACGACCCGCAGCGACGCCAGCGCGCTGTCCAGGGCGGCGGCCGTCTGCCCGACCTCGTCGCGCTGGTCGAGGCCGACGGAGCCGGTGAGGTCTCCCTCGGAGAGCCGCTCGACGGCGTTGCGGACCCGGCGCAGCGGCCCGGTCACGGTGCGGGTCACGGCGACCCCGGCGAGGACCGCGGCGAGCAGCCCGGCGACGAGGACGGCGAGCAGGACGGTGCGCGTGCGCGCGTAGTCCGCGGCCGCCTGCACGGCCTGCGCGGCGGCGGCCTCCTGCCGCTCCCCGGCGATCGCGTCGAGGCCGTCGACCACCGCGGCGCTCGCCGGGGCCAGCTCCTCGGTGCGCATGCGGCTCCAGCCGGCGACGTCCCCGGCCGCCAGCAGCGCGTCGGTCCGGGCGACCAGCCCGAAGAAGTCCTCCACCGCGGCCAGCACGCCCTCCACCTGCGCCCGCTCGGCCGCGGAGGGACGGGTCTCGGCGAGGTAGGCCTCGCCGGCCGCCACCAGCGCCTCGTGGGCCGCCTCGCGGGCGTCGGCGAACTTCTGCTTCTCCTCCGGGGTGGGCGCGGAGGAGCGGCTGGCGGAGGCCCAGCGGACCTGCATGAAGCGGAAGCGCATCTCCTGGGCGAACTGCACGCCCTGCACGTTCTCCTGGTGCATGCTGCGGGTGCCCGCGGCGGTGCTGCTCAGCGCGGTCAGGGCGAGGACGCCGACGAGGACGGCGACGATCCCCGCCGCACCGACGGCGAGGGCGACCTTGACGGCCATCCGCAGGTCACCGAACCGCGTGGACCGGGTGGTGGGCATCATCGGCTCCAGGGGATGCGTGCTGACCGGCGCTTCCGGTCCTCCTCCTCACTCGGCGCGGCGCGGGCCCCCCTTGAGCACCGCGGCGGTCCCACCGCACCACCGGTCGCCCGGCTACCGGGCCTCCAGCCACAGGTGCACGGCCAGGCCCAGACCGGCCAGGGCGACGAGCACCCGCAGCAGGTCCTGCGGCACGCGGCGCACCACCGCCGGCCCGGCCCGTCCACCGGCGACGCACCCCACCCCCAGCGCCAGGGCCGCGGCCCACGACACCGGCCCGAACAGCGCGAAACCCAGCGCCGCCGTGCCGTTGGCGGCACCGAGCAGCACGTTCTTCACGGCGTTGGTCTGCGCCAGCGGCCGGGCGCTGCACACCGACAGCACCGCCAGCAGCAGCACCCCCGCCCCGGCGCCGAAGTAGCCGGAGTAGACGGTCACGACGCCAGTGGCGACCCTCGCCAGGCGGGAGGGAGCGGCACCGGGAACCGGCCGCAGCGCCCGCAGCCGCGGCTGCAGCAGCAGGGCCAGCGCGCCGGCCGCCACGAGGAACGGCACGATCCGCCCGAACGCCCCCGGTGGCGTGAGCAGCAGCAGCGCGGCCCCACCCGCCCCGCCCGCCGCCGCGAGCAGCACCGGCAGCCGCAGCCGGCGGCCCCGGCCGGCCAGCTCCGGGCCCGAGCCGGCGACCGAGCCCACCGAGGAGCCGACGAGGGCGACGCTGTTGGTGACGTTGGCGGCGAGCGGGGGCAGGCCGGCGGCCAGCAGCGCCGGGTACGACACGAGGGAGGCCAGCCCCGCGACCGATCCGACCAGGCCCGCGCCCGTCCCGGCCAGCACCAGCAGGAGCAGGTCGGCGGTGGTCACGGGTGCCGATCCTCGCACCGGTGCCCGGCCCCCGGCGGCGCCCGTCTCCGGGTTCGGGCGCACGGGAGGCCCACCGGTCGCGCCCATCTCCGGGTTCGGGCGCGCGGGCCGGACGCGTCGGAGGCGGCGCCTAGG
>NZ_BAABIL010000466.1:0-1330 GCF_039542765.1 Kineococcus glutinatus | reverse complement strand
GTGTGGGCGGCGGACACGGCGGCGCTGGCGGCGGGGGAGCGCGCCGAGCGCAGCTCCACCGCCGTGCGGTGCCGCAAGCGCAGCCAGTTCGTGCCGCTGCAGCGGGCGCTGCGCGCGGCGGGGCTGCCGGTGCAGGTGGGCGGGCTGGGCGGTCTGCTGTCGACCCCCGAGGTCGCCGACGTCGTCTCCTGCCTGCACGTGCTGCACGACCCGTCCCGCGGGGACCACCTGGTGCGGCTGCTCACGGGGGCGCGCTGGCGGATCGGCCCGCGCGACCTGGAGGTGCTGGCCCGCTGGGCGGTGGAGCTGGACCGGTTGCGGCTGGGCCGGGCGGGGGCCGGCGCGGGGGCGGACGCGCTGCTGCCGGAGACGTCCGACGGCGTCAGCCTCGTGGAGGCCCTCGACGTGCTGCCCCGCCCGGCGTGGGTGACGCCCGAGGGCCGGGGGTTCTCCGCGGAGGGCCGGCGCCGGCTGGAGGTCCTGACCCGCACGCTGCGGCACCTGCGCACCCGCACCCACGCGGGCCTGCCGGAGCTGGTGGGGGAGGTGGAGCGGGCGCTGCTGCTGGACGTGGAGGTCGCCGCGCGCCCGGGCAGCACCCCGGGCTCGGACCGGGCGCACCTGGACGCCTTCGCCGACGCCGCCGCCGCCTTCGCCGCGACGGCGCAGCGCCCGACGCTGGGTGGGCTGCTGGCCTGGCTGGACGCGGCCCGGGCGCGCGAGCGGGGCCTGGAGCCGGGGGCGGTGGAGGTGGACCCGCACGCCGTGCAGCTGCTCACGGTGCACGCCGCCAAGGGCCTGGAGTGGGACGTGGTGGCCGTCCCGGGCCTGGTGGAGGGGGTGTTCCCGGCGGCGGCGGACACCGCCTCGGGGTGGCTGGGCGATGCCGGGGCGGTGCCGTTCCCGCTGCGGGGGGACCGCGCGCACCTGCCGTCGTGGGGGCTGGCGGCTGCCGGCACCCAGAAGGAGCTCGACGTCGCGCGGGAGGAGTTCCGCCGCGCCTGCGGCGCCCACGAGATCGCCGAGGAGCGCCGCCTGGCGTACGTGGCCCTGACCCGGGCCCGGGAGGAGCTGCTGCTCACGGGCGCGTGGTGGGGGGAGGCCGCCGCGCCGCGGCAGCCCTCGCGCTTCCTCGTGGAGCTGCTGGCGGCACCGCCGGGGTCGCTGCCCGGCCTGGTGAGCGTGCCGCCGGCGCCGCCGCCCGCCGCCGGCACCCCGAACCCCCGCACGGCCGAGCCCCAGCGGGTGGTGTGGCCGGTGGACCCGCTGGCCGCGCGCCGGGAGGAGGTGGAGGCCGGGGCCGCTGCGGTGCGCGCCGCCCTGGCCGCGG
>NZ_BAABIL010000465.1:0-943 GCF_039542765.1 Kineococcus glutinatus | reverse complement strand
GCCGCCGCGCTGCGCTGGGGCCGGGTGGCGACCCTCGTCGCCGCCGCCTGCCCGCTGCCGTACGCGCTGCTGCGCGCCACCTGGCTCACCCCCTGGCCGCTCGGGGCGCCCGAGGGCCTCGACCCGGCCACCCGACTGTTCGGCCTCTCCCTCGGGGCCGCCGCCGTCGGCGGCTCCGTCCTCACGATCGGCCTGGTCCGGCCCTGGGGCGAGGTGTGGCCCGGCTGGATCCCCGGGCTGCGCGGGCGCCCGGTGCCCTGGCGGCTGCCCGTCGCCCTCGGCGGCGCCGTCGCGGCGGTCCTGCTCGCCTCCACCCCCGCCTTCCTGGGCGCAGGCGTCGACGGTCTGCTCGGGGGCGGCTGGCTGGAGGCCTCGTTCCTGCTGCTCTTCCCCACGCTGCCGTGGGGACTGGCCCTGGGTGCCGCCGTCGTCGCGTACGCCTACCGCCGCCGCGGCGGCTGCGGCCGCTGCGGGCAGGGCGCCGCGCCGCTGCCGGTGCGGCCGCAGCCGGTTCCCTGAGCGCCGCGCGCTGCCAGGATGGCGCGGTGACCCGGACGGCAGGGAACCCGGCGGTGCGCGCGTGGGCGCACCGCTGGGTCTACCTGCTGCTGGGCGCCGCGCTCGCGCTGGCGTTCGTCGCCGTCGCCGCGTGGCCGCTGCAGCTGCTGTCCCGGGCGCTGCCCGGGCCGGCCGCCGCCGTCACCGGCGTCGTGGTCCTGCTGGTCCCCGTCGCGCTCGTCGGGACGATGGGCGAGGTGCGCTCGGTGGAGGGTGCGGCGGTGGCGGCGCTGCTCACCGGCGGTGTCCCGCAGCGCCCGCAGCCGGCGACGACGTGGCGGCAGCGGGCCCGCACGTCGCTGCTGCTCGTGCTGCACGTCGCCGCGGGCGGCGCGGCCGGGGCGCTGCTCGTGATCGGGGTGCCGGTCGCGGTGCTGCTGGCGGC
>NZ_BAABIL010000464.1:0-7602 GCF_039542765.1 Kineococcus glutinatus | reverse complement strand
CCGCTCGCACGGTGTAGCTCGACGCCACGGGGAAGTCGTTGCCGGCGTTGTCCTTGCCGTCACCCGCGACCTGGCGGCCGGCCGGTGAGCCTGGCCGCGGCCACCGGCCGGCGCGCCACCCGCGCCCCCGGCCGCGACGGGTTCGTCGTCGCCGTCGACCAGGGCACCACCTCCACCCGCTGCATCCTCTTCGACCACGACGGCCGCCTGGTGGCCGTCGCCCAGCGCGAGCACCGCCAGCACTACCCGCGCCCCGGTTGGGTCGAGCACGACGCCGCGGAGATCTGGCGCAACGTCGAGCGGCTGGTGCCCGCCGCGATGGCCCAGGCCGGCGCCCGCCCCGAGGACGTCGTCGCCGTGGGCATCGCCAACCAGCGCGAGACGACCCTGCTGTGGGACCGGCGCACCGGTGAACCCGTCGGGCGCGCCGTCGTGTGGCAGGACACCCGGACCTCCGACCTCGTGGAGGAGCTGGCCGCCGACGGCGGCGCGGAGCGCTTCGCCGAGCGCTGCGGCCTGCCGCTGGCGACCTACTTCGCCGGCCCCCGGCTGCGGTGGCTGCTGGACGCCGACCCCGCCCTGCGCGAGCGCGCCGAGCGCGGGGAGGTCCTCTTCGGCACCATCGAGTCCTGGCTGGTGTGGAAGCTCACCGGCGGCCCCGACGGCGGCGTGCACGTCACCGACGTCACCAACGCCAGCCGCACCATGCTGATGGACCTGCGCACCCTCGACTGGGACCCGCAGCTGCTCGACGCCCTCGGGGTGCCCGCCGCGGTGCTGCCGCGGATCAGGTCCTCCGCGGAGGTCTACGGCCGCGCCCGCACGGTCGTCCCCGGCGCCCGGATCGCGGCCGCGCTCGGCGACCAGCAGGCGGCCCTGTTCGGGCAGACGTGCTTCGACCCGGGTGAGGCCAAGTGCACCTACGGCACGGGCAGCTTCCTGCTGATGAACACCGGTCGCGAGATCACCCGCTCCTCCCACGGGCTGCTCACGACCGTGGCCCACCGGATCGGCGACGAACCCGCCAGCTACGCCCTGGAGGGGTCCATCGCCGTGACCGGCTCGCTCGTGCAGTGGTTGCGGGACAACCTCGGGCTCATCTCCTCCGCCCCGGAGGTGGAGACGCTGGCGCGGACGGTGCAGGACAACGGCGGCTGCTACTTCGTGCCCGCGTTCTCCGGGTTGTACGCCCCGCACTGGCGTTCCGAGGCGCGCGGCGTCATCGTCGGCCTGACCTCCTACATCACCAAGGGGCACCTGGCGCGGGCGGTGCTGGAGGCCACCGCGTGGCAGACCCGCGAGGTCGTGGAGGCCATCGAGGCCGATGCGGACCTGCGGCTGTCGTCGCTGCGGGTGGACGGCGGGATGACGTCGAACAACCTGCTCATGCAGACCGTGGCGGACGTGCTGGACGCGCCCGTCGTGCGGCCCATGGTGTCGGAGACGGTGTCGCTGGGCGCGGCGTACGCGGCGGGGCTGGCGGTGGGGTTCTGGGACGACCTGGACTCCCTGCGCCGCCGCTGGCACCGCGCGGCGCAGTGGAGCCCGCACATGGCGCCCGGGCGGCGGCAGGTGGAGTGGGAGAACTGGCAGGAGGCGGTGCGCCGGACGTTCGGGTGGATCCGGCACTGAAGGGATCCGGCACTGAAGGGATCCGACCGGGGGCGGGTGGACCGGGCACCGTCCTGAGGCGCTCCGGCTGCCGCTCCCCCGCACGGGCGAGCGGCAGCCGGGCGGCTCAGACCACCGGCACGACGTCCGGGGCCTGCAGCCGCACCGCGTCGGCGGAGGCGTCGTCCGGCTGCTCCTGGGAGGCCCGCTCCGCGCGCACCCGCTCCAGGTAGTGCCGCACCTCCTTCTCGATGCGCGCCTCGTCCCAGCCGAGGGGCCCGGCCATCAGCTCGGCCGCCGCCCGGGCGCTCTCCGTGCCGCGGTCCCACGTCTCGATGGAGATGCGGGTGCGCCGGGCCAGCACGTCGTCGAGGTGGCGGGCGCCCTCGTGGGTGGCCGCGTAGACGACCTCCGCCTTGAGGTAGTCGTCGGCGTGCGGCAGCACCTCCCCCAGCGAGGGGTCGGCGGCCACGAGGTCCAGGACCTCCCGCACCAGCGAGCCGTAGCGGCCCAGCAGGTGCTCGACGTGGTCGACGTGGATGCCGGCGCGCGCGGCGAGCTGGTGGCGCTGGTTCCACAGCACCTTGTAGCCGTCGGCGCCGACGAGCGGGACGTCCTGCGTCGTGGACGCCGGGACCTTCCCGTCGAGGCCCTCCACGGCCACGTCCACCGCGTCCGCGGCCATCACGCGGTACGTCGTGTACTTGCCGCCGGCCACCACGACGAGGCCCGGTACGGGGTGGCCCACGACGTGCTCGCGCGAGAGCTTGCTCGTCGACTCCGACTCCCCCGACAGCAGCGGGCGCAGGCCGGCGTAGACGCCCTCGACGTCCTCGCGGGTCAGGGGGGAGCGCAGCACCGCGTTGGCGTGCGACAGCACGTACTCGATGTCGGCGCTGGTGGCCGCCGGGTGCGCCTTGTCGTGCTGCCAGTCGGTGTCCGTGGTGCCGACGATCCAGTGCCGCCCCCACGGGATGATGAACAGCACGGACTTCTCCGTGCGCAGGATCATCCCGGTGCGCGACTGGATGCGGTCGCGCGGCACGACGAGGTGGATGCCCTTGGAGGCGCGCACCTGGAACTGCCCGCGGGCGCCCACGAGCTCCTGGGTCTCGTCGGTCCACACCCCGGTCGCGTTGATGACCTGCTTGGCGCGGACCCGGATCTCCTCGCCGGACTCCAGGTCGACGAGGACGGCGCCCACGACGCGCTCGCCCTCGCGCAGGAACTCCCGCACGCGGGTGCGGTTGGCCGCCAGCGCGCCGTAGTGCGCCGCGGTGCGGGCGATCATCATGGTGTGCCGGGCGTCGTCGACCTGCCCGTCCCAGTACTGGATGGCGCCGACCATGGCGTCCTTCCTGATGCCCGGCGCCTCCCGCGCCACACCGCGGCGGGTGAGGTGGCGGTGCAGCGGGAAACCCGCGTTGTTGCCCGACGACAGGGCCATGGCGTCGTAGAGCGCCACGCCCGAACCGACGTAGGGCCGCTCGGTGACCCGCTTGGTGAGCGGGTACAGGAACGGCACCGGCCGCACCAGGTGCGGGGCCAGCTTGTTGCGCAGCAGGCCCCGCTCGCGCAGCGCCTCGTGCACCAGCGCGAAGTCCAGCATCTCCAGGTAGCGCAGGCCACCGTGGACCAGCTTGCTGGAGCGGCTGGAGGTGCCGCTGGCCCAGTCGCGCGCCTCGACGATCCCGGTGCGCAGACCGCGGGTCACGGCGTCGAGGGCCGCGCCCGCGCCGACGACACCGCCACCGACGACGAGCACGTCCAGCTCCCCGACGGCCATCTCGCGCAGTGCGTCCTGCCGTGCCTGCGGCGACAGCGCTCTCGACTCCACCTGTTTGCTCCCTCGTCGTGTCCACTCGTCCCGGACCCGCCCCGGCGGTACCCGCGGCGGGCGGTCCACCGGGCGCGGGCGGCGCCCGCACCCGGTGGTCACCCCGTCAGTCGACGTCCACCCAGCCCAGGGTGCGCTCGACGGCCTTGCGCCACCCCTTGTAGCCGTCCTCGCGCTGGGTGTCGTCCCACGAGGGCGTCCAGCGCCGCCCCTCGTTCCAGTTCTCCCGCAGCTCGTCGGTCGTCTTCCAGAACCCGACGGCCAGGCCGGCCGCGTAGGCGGCACCGAGCGCGGTGGTCTCGGCGACGACCGGCTTGGAGACCGGCACGCCGAGGATGTCCGCCTGCAGCTGCATGCACAGGGCGTTGGCGGTGATGCCGCCGTCCACCTTGAGCACCTCCACCGGCACCCCGGAGTCCTGCGCCATCGCGTCGGCGACGTCCTTGCTCTGGTAGCAGATGGACTCCAGCGTCGCCCGGGCGATGTGCGCGTTGGTGTTGTAGCGCGACAGCCCGACGATGGCGCCGCGGGCGTCGGAGCGCCAGTACGGCGCGAACAGGCCGGAGAACGCGGGCACGAAGTAGCAGCCGCCGGAGTCCTCAACCTGCCGGGCCAGCGACTCCGACTCGGAGGCGCCGGAGATGATGCCGAGCTGGTCGCGCAGCCACTGCACCGCCGAGCCCGTGACGGCGATGGAGCCCTCCAGCGCGTAGACGGGCTGCTCGTCGCCGAACTGGTAGCAGACGGTGGTGAGCAGGCCGTTGTCGGAGCGGACCAGCTCCGCGCCGGTGTTGAGCAGCATGAAGTTGCCGGTGCCGTAGGTGTTCTTCGCCTCGCCGGGGGCGAAGCACACCTGCCCGACCATGGCGGCCTGCTGGTCACCGAGGATGCCGGTCAGCGGCACCTCCCCGCCGAGCGGGCCGTCGGCGCCGGAGGGCCCGTAGCCCTCCGGGCAGGAGGACGGCTTGATCTCCGGCAGCATCGCGCGCGGGATGCCGAAGAACCCGAGCAGCTCGTCGTCCCACCGCAGGGTCTCCAGGTCCATGAGCATGGTGCGGCTGGCGTTGGTGGGGTCGGTGACGTGGACGCCGCCGTTCACCCCGCCCGTCAGGTTCCAGATGAGCCAGGAGTCGGTGTTGCCGAACACGGCGTGGCCGGCCTCGGCGGCCTCGCGGACCCCCTCGACGTTCTCCAGGATCCACTGGATCTTGCCGCCGGAGAAGTACGTCGCGGGCGGCAGGCCCGCCTTGCGGCGGATCACCTGCCCGCGCTCGTCGCGGTCCAGGGCCGCGGCGATGCGGTCGGTGCGGGTGTCCTGCCACACGATGGCGTTGTAGTAGGGCCGTCCGGTGCGCTTGTCCCACACCACGGCCGTCTCGCGCTGGTTGGTGATGCCCAGGGCGGCGAGGTCGCCCGCCTGCAGGTTCGCCGAGCGCATCCCGCTCTGGATGACGGAGCGGGTGCGCTCCCAGATCTCGATCGGGTCGTGCTCCACCCAGCCGGGCTTGGGCATGATCTGGGTGTGCTCGAGCTGGTGCTTGGCGACCTCGTTGCCGCCGTGGTCGAACACCATGAACCGGGTGCTGGTGGTGCCCTGGTCGACTGCGGCGACGTACTGGGGGCCGGCGTCGGGTGCCATCGGTGCTGCCTCTCTGCAGGGGGCCGGTCGGTTCCGGGGTCGTGGGTCAGGCGTCGGTGGGCACGCGGCCCGGCTCGGTCGAGGCGCCCTGCTCCGCGGGCAGGTAGCGCTCGACGAGCACCTTGTAGAGGAACCCGCCGACGAGGCCGCCGACGACGGGGGCCACGATGGGGATCCAGAAGTAGAACGCCCCGCCGGGTTCGCGCATGGCGGTGGAGTAGCCGGTGAGCCACGACGCCACCCGGGGGCCGAAGTCGCGGGCGGGGTTGATGGCGTAGCCGGCGTTGACGCCCCAGGCCATGCCGATGCCGACGACGAGCAGGCCGATGATGAGGGGGGCGAGGTTCACCCCGGGCGGGGTGGCGCGCGCCTCGGTGACGGCGAAGATGACGAAGACGAGGATCGCGGTGCCCACGACCTGGTCGAGGAAGGCGTCCCCCAGGCCGATGCCCGGGTTGGGCAGCGTGGAGAAGATGCCCTGGGTGTCGTACGTGGTGCCGGGGTCGGCGGCGATGATGAGGTCGTTGTAGGTCACGCGCACGACCAGCGCGGCGACGAGCGCGCCGAGGAACTGCGCGACGCAGTACGCGGGGACCTTGGACCAGGCGAAACCCTTGAAGACGGCCAGCGCGATGGTCACGGCGGGGTTCAGGTGCGCGCCGCTGGCGCGGCCGGCGACGTAGACGCCGAGGGTGACGCCCAGGCCCCAGGCCCAGTGGATGGCGTCGTCGCCGCCGTTGCCGCCGGCGACGACCTGGGCGACGACGCCCACGCCGAAGAGGATGAGGATCGCGGTGCCGGCGAACTCGGCGAGGAGCTCACCGACGAGCCCGGGCCGCTCGGGCCCGTGCGACACCTCCAGGCGGTCGCGCGCGCCGGTGCGTGCGCTGGTGGTCGCGGTGGGGGAAGCGGTGGGCGAAGCGTGGTGCTCGGCCATGTGCCCTCTCCATCGATAGGCGGTGGCAGCTGCGGCTGGAGCCGCAGGTCGCGACGCTAGGAGGGGCCGCAGCGGGGGGTCAACACGCGGCGTTCGACATCGTCGAACGGTGTCGCCGCACCCGCCCGGGCCCGGGCGGGCCCCGCTCAAGCCCTGCGCCGCGCGTGCCGACACAGCACGGGTGACGCCCACGAGCTCCCTGCTGCGCACCGACGGCCTGGTGCAGCCCGGGGTCCGCGCCGGCGCGTCTCTCGCCCTCTCCCCGACCCACGCCGCGGTGCGGGCGGAGGGGCTCGACGAGCTCGACGCCCTGCTGCGCACCGGGGCGCTGCACACCGTGTTCCAGCCGATCGTCGACCTCGACACCCGCCGGACCGTCGCGTTCGAGGCCCTCACCCGCGGGCCGGAGGGTTCCGCCCTGCAGCGTCCCGACGCCCTCTTCGCCGCCGCCCGCCGCGCCGGGCGCCTGGCCGAGCTCGACCGCGCGTGCCAGGTCGCCGCGCTCGCCGCCGCCGAGGCCGGTGGGCTCGGCGCGCCGTGGACCCTGTTCCTCAACACCGAGCCCGAGGCCGCCGGGCAGCGCCGCCCGCCCGCGCTGCCCGGCGCCTCCCCGCACGCCGTGGTGGTGGAGCTGACCGAGCGGGCCCTGACTGCACGCCCGGCGGAACTGCTGCGGATGGTCGACCTGCTGCGCGCCCGCGGCTGGGGCATCGCGCTGGACGACGTGGGCGCCGACCCCGCCTCCCTCGCCCTGCTGCCCCTGGTGCGGCCCGACGTCGTCAAGCTCGACCTGCGCCTGGTGCAGGCCCAGCCGGACGCGCAGATCGCCGCCATCGCCAACGCCGTCAGCGCGCAGGCCGAGCGCGACGGCACCCTCGTGCTCGCCGAGGGGGTGGAGACGGAGGAGCAGTGCGCCACGGCCGTCGCCCTCGGCGCCTCGCTGGGGCAGGGCTGGCTGTTCGGCCGTCCCGGTCCGCTGCCCGCCGCGGTGCGCACCGGCTCCCCCGGCCGCGGCCTGCCGCTCGGCGCGCGCCGGCCCCTGGACACCGTGGACAGCCCCTTCGAGCTGGCCGCGCGCCGGCGGCGGGTGCGGGTGGCCCGCAAGCCGCTGCTGGTGCAGATGAGCAAGCAGCTGGAGCAGCAGGCCAGCGGCTCCGGCGACGCCTGCGTCGTCGTCTCCACCTTCCAGCACGTCTCGCAGCTGACCCCGGACACCCGCGCCCGCTACGCCCGCATCGCCCAGCGCGCCGCCTTCGTCGCCGCCATCGGCTCCGACGTCCCGCCCGCCCCGGTGCCGGGCGTGCGCGGCGTGCGCGGCGTGCACGTCGACAGCGGCGACCCGCTGACGCTGGAGTGGGACGTCACCGTGCTCGGCCCGCACTTCGCCGGGGCGCTGCTGGCCCGCGACCTCGGCGACGACGGCCCGGAGGCCGAGCGCCGCTTCGAGTTCGTCCTCACCCACGACCGCAACCTCGCCGTGGCCGCCACCTCCGCGCTGCTGGGGCGGATCGCGCCCCTGCCCCCGCAACGCCCGTAGCCCCGACAGCACGTAGGCCGCCGGGCCGATGCGGGCCTTCA
>NZ_BAABIL010000463.1:0-870 GCF_039542765.1 Kineococcus glutinatus | reverse complement strand
CGGCCGCGCGCAGCACCGCCAGCTCGGCAGAACGTTGCAGCAGCACCCGTGGTCCTCCCCGCGACCCCGTGCCGGGACCGCCCGACGACACCGCCGACACCACCGACGTCCCGGCGGGCTGCTCGCGCGGGGCAGTTCCTCGGGGTCGGCGCCCGCAAATCCTAGGGTCGGGGCTGGGGCCGCACCCCGAGGTCGGCGCACCCCGCACCGGACGAGGCTTCGATCATGGACCTCCCACCCGTTCACGACCCCGCCCGCCCCCCGGGCCCCACCCGCTCCCTGGCCCGGCAGATCGCCGAGCCGCTGCGCCGCGCGATCGGCAGCGGTGCCCTGCGCGAGGGTGAGCGCCTGCCCTCGGTGCGCGAGGTGGCCGCCGAGGCCGGCGTCTGCCGGGGTGTCGTGCTCGAGGCGTACGCCATGCTGCGCGCCAGCGGGCACGCCGAGAGCCGCCGGGGTTCGGGCACCTACGCCCGCCGGCCCCCGGGCGCGCCGCGGCGTGCGCACCCCGGCGGACCGGCGTCCCGGGGCCGCAGCGGCCCTCCCACCCCCGCCGGGCAGGTGCGCGACCTCGCGCCCGCAGGACAGGTGCACGACCTCGCCCCCGGGCGGTCGTGGGCGGGCGGGGTGCCGACGGCGGCCTGGCGGGCGGCCTGGCGGCAGGCCGCCCACCGCGGCCCCGACGCCGCGCTGCCGCCGGTGTGCGGCCTCCCCCGCCTGCGCCGGGTGCTGCGCGAGCACCTGGAACGGCTGGCCGGCGGAGCGCTCGGCGAGCACGAGGTGTGCGCGGTCACGGGGCCCGCGCACGGCGTCGACGGGGCGCTGGCCGTGGTGCGGGCGGCGCTGGGGCGCGAGCCCGGTGCACCGCTGGCC
>NZ_BAABIL010000462.1:0-4857 GCF_039542765.1 Kineococcus glutinatus | reverse complement strand
GCCGGGGTGGCCGCGGGGGCGGGCTGCTCCGGCGCCGGGGCGGGCGCCGGGGCCTGCTCCGTGGGCGCCGGGGCCTGCGTCGCGGTCGGCGTCGGCTTCGGCGCCGGCCCGGAGCTGCGGTACAGCGTGATGGTGTCGCCCGGGTCGGCGCTGCGGCCGCCGCCGGGGCTCTGCTGGGCGACGTTGCCGGCCCGCACCGAGTCCGACGCCACCCGCCGGGAGGCGATGACCACCTCGAACCCGGCGGCCACCAGCGCCGCCCGGGCCGAGCTGACGCTGCGGCCGACGACGGAGGGCACCCGGCTGGCGCCGTCGGGGTTGACGGTGCGCAGCCCGGCCTGCGAGCCGGGGGTGAACGACTGCACCGGCAGGCCCAGCGCGGTGGAGGCGGGGCCGACGGTGTTCGACCAGATCGGCGCGGGGATGGTCGCGCCGTAGATGCGCTGCCGGCCCCGGCCGTTGATGCGCTCGGAGTTGAGGCTCTTGTTGTTCGCGTCGGCGTGACCGACCCACACCGCGGCGGCCATCTGCGGGGTGTACCCGCAGAACCACACGTTCGTGCTGTTGTTCGTCGTTCCCGTCTTGCCGGCGACGGGGCGCCCGATGCGCTTGACCCGGGCGGCGGTGCCGTTGTTCCAGGTGCCCTGCAGCGCGGTGTTCACGTTGCGGGCGACGTTCGGGTCCATCACCTGCTGGCAGTCCGCGGACGGCACGGGCAGCGGCTGGCCGTTCGTGTCGAGGATCTCCGTGATGGCGACGGGCTTGCAGAACAGGCCCTCCGCGGCGAACGCGGCGTAGGCGCCGGCCATCGCCAGCGGCGCGATCTCCTGCACGCCCAGGGTCAGCGACGGGAGGTTGGTGTCCAGGTCGGTGGTCACCGGCTGGGAGGAGTCGCCGTTGTGGTTGGCGGCCTTCGCCTTGAACACGCCCAGCGACTGCGCCGTCTTGGCGATGTTGCACAGGTCGAGCTGCTTCTCCATCGACATGTACGCGGTGTTCACCGAGTTCGCGGTCGCGGCGCGCACCGTCATCCGGCCCGGGCCGGAACCCTCGGAGTTGCTGTACGGGTAGTTCTTGCCGGCGAGCTTCTGCCCGCAGGAGGTGAAGGCGCGGAACGGGTCGTTGCCCGAGGCGGGCGCGGCCACCACGGAGTCCAGCGAGCGGCCGGACTTCAGCCACTCGGTGAGGGTGAACGGCTTGAACGTCGACCCGGTGGGGAACCCGTTGCCGCCGCCGTGCGCGGCGTCGGCGTTGTAGTTCAGGGTCGTCACGCCGACCTGGTCGGTGTCCGGGGACCAGGTGGTGTTCTGCGCCATCGCGAGGATCTTGCCGGTGCGCGGTTCCACCACCGACTCGGCGGCGCGCACGGACTGGCCGGGCCTGACCCCGGCGTCGACGGCCGCCTTCGCGATGTCCTGCACGCGCCGGTCCAGCGTCGTGCGGATCGTGAGGCCGCCGCGCTTGAGGAGGTTCTCGCGGTCCTCCGGCGTCGCGCCGAACGCCGCGTCGTTGACGATGACGTGGCGCACGTAGTCGCAGAAGTACGCCGCGGACCCGGCCGACATGCAGCCCTGCTGGCTCTTGAGGGGCACCACCCCCAGCGGGGCGGCGTTCGCCCCGGCGTACGCGGCGTCGTCGATGTAGCCCAGGTCGAGCATCCGCTTGAGCACCACGGCGCGCCGCTGCGTCGCGGCCTCGGGCTTCTTGATCGGGTCGTAGCCGCTCGGGTCGCGGACGATGCCCGCCAGCAGCGCCGCCTCGGGCAGGGTGAGGTCCCTGGCGGACTTGCCGTTGAAGTAGAACCGGGAGGCGGCCTCGACGCCGTAGACGTTGTTGAAGAAGTAGGAGATGTTGAGGTAGCCGGCGAGGATCTCGTCCTTCGACATCTCCTTCTCGAGCCCGATCGCCATCTTCATCTCCCGCAGCTTGCGGGCGTAGCCGGCGGTGCCCTCCGCCGTGATGGCGGCCAGCGCGGCCTCCTGGTCGCCGGCGGCGACGGCCTGCTCGACGAGGATGTTCTTCACGAGCTGCTGCGTCAGGGTGGAGGCGCCCTGCGTGCCGCTGTCGCTGGTGGCGTTGTTGACCAGGGCCCGGCCGATGCCGCGCAGGTCGATGGGCCCGTGGTCGTAGAAGCGGGAGTCCTCGATCGCGATCATGGCGTCGCGCATCACGGGGGCGATGGCCTCCAGCGGGACGACGACGCGGTTCTGGTCGTAGACCGTCGCCATCACCGAGCCGTCGGCCCACAGGATCGTCGTGGCCTCCGACAGGGTGTCGTCGCCGACGTCGGCGGGCAGCTCCTCGAAGACGTCGACGCCCTCGCGGGCCACCGCGCCCGTGGCGCCCACCGCGGGCATCACCAACCCCGCCGAGAGCACGCCCGCCGCGGCGCTGACGGCCACGAAGGCCCCCAGCAGCCGCAGGACGGGACGGTGCGCGTGCGGAGGTCCCCCGTTGGTCATGGCCACGAGGGTAGACAACGCCCCGGGCCGCGGGAGCCTTCCGCCGCGCCGCGGCGGCTGTGAACGGGGGCCTGCACACTCCCGCCACGATCCCCGCACGTCCCCACCGCGCGCGCCCGTCAGCCGTGCGGGCTAGTCCGTCCGGGCCATCCCGCGCCCCCCGAACGTGCTCTACAGACCGCGCGCCCCCCCAGCCTACGGTGGCCGGGCACCCGCTCGCCGGGTGTCGGGGGAAGTCACAGGATCACCGCCGCGGGGGCCGCCGGTCAGCCGGCGCGGGGCGGTGGAGCGGGAAGGACCACCGACATGGTGTGGACGTTGGAGTGGGCCGGTCGCGGTACGTGCGCCGCATCCTCGGCCGACGAGCTGTTCGTGCAGGGCTCCGCGCAGAACCGGGCCAAGGCCGTGTGCGGGGGCTGCCCCGTGCGCACCGAGTGCCTCGCCGACGCGCTCGACAGCCGCGTGGAGTTCGGCGTCTGGGGAGGCATGACCGAGCGCGAGCGGCGCGCGCTGCTCAAGCGCCGGCCCAACGTGAAGTCCTGGCGGCGCCTGCTGGAGACCGCCCGCGACCAGCACCTGGGGCAGGCCGCCGCCGCCGTCACCGGCGCCCCGCCCACCCGCATCGACCTCACCGGCGCGCCCGCGCCCGCCCACGCCGGCTGAACCGAGCCGGGCGCACCCGGCCGGGCCGGGGATCGCGCACTACGGTGGCGCCCATGACGACGTGGGAGTACGCCACCGTGCCGCTCATCGTGCACGCGACCAAGCAGATCCTCGACCAGTGGGGCTCCGACGGCTGGGAGCTCGTGCAGGTCGTGCAGGGCCCCGGCGGCAACGGCCTCGTGGCCTACCTCAAGCGCCCCTCCGCGTGAGCGGGCCGGGGAGCGCGGCGGCCGGTGGCCGCGTCGCCGCCCGGCTGGCCGGGCTGGGGCTGCGGCTGCCGCAGGTCGCGGCCCCGCTGGCGAGCTACCGGCCCGCCGTCCGCGACGGTGACCTCGTCTGGACCGCCGGGCAGCTGCCCCTGGTGGACGGCCGGCTGCCGCGCACCGGCAGGGTCGGCGAGGGCGAGGGGCTCGTGCCGCCCGCCGAGGCCACCGGCCTGGCCCGCACCTGCGCCCTCAACGCGCTGGCGGCCGTCGCGAGCGTCGTGGGCGACCTCGACGCCGTCGAGCGGGTCGTCAAGGTCGTCGGCTTCATCGCCAGCGACCCCGCGTTCACCGGGCAGCCGGCGGTCCTGAACGGCGCCAGCGACCTGCTCGCGGAGGTGTTCGGCGACGCCGGCCACCACGCCCGCAGCGCCGTCGGCGTGGCGGTGCTGCCGCTGGGCGCGCCCGTCGAGGTCGAGCTCGTCGTCCGGGTGCGCTGAGCGTGACCGGCCCCGCGCGGCAGGACGGGCCCCCGCAGGACGGACCCCGGCAGGACGGGCCCCAGCAGGAGGCGCCCTGGACCGGCGGGCGGGCCACCGAGCGCGCGGTGTGCGTCCTGGCCCCCAACCCCGGCCCGATGACGCTGGAGGGCACCAACACGTGGGTGCTGTCCGAGCCGGGATCGGCGCGGGCGGTCGTGGTGGACCCCGGCCCGGACGACGAGCAGCACCTGGCGCGCGTGCGCACCGCGCTGGCCCGCCGCCGCGCCCGGCTGGTGGCGGTGCTCCTCACCCACTCCCACCTCGACCACACCGCGGGGGCGCAGCGCCTGGCCGCGGCCGCGGGCGTCGAGGTCGTCGCGGCGGCCGCCTGGCGCGACGGGGAGGAGCTCGACGTGGAGGGCCTGCAGCTCGTCGCGCTGCGCACCCCGGGGCACACCGCGGACTCCGCCTGCTTCGCCCTGCCCGCCGACCGCGCCCTGCTCACCGGCGACACCGTGCTCGGGCGCGGCTCCACGGTGCTCGCCGAGGACGGCTCCCTCACCGACTTCCTCACCACCCTGGACCGGTTGCTGGCGCTGGCCACCCCCACGCCCGAGCACCCCGGCCTCGACGTGCTGCTGCCCGGCCACGGACCGCTCGTGCGGGACCCGGTGGCGGTGCTGGCGGGGTACCGCCGCCACCGCGAGGAGCGGCTGGCGCAGGTGCGCGAGGCGCTGGCCGCGGGGGCGGGCACGACGGCCGAGGTGGTCGCGCACGTGCACCCCGGGCTCGACCCCGCGCTGCAGCGGGCGGCGACGTGGTCGGTGCGGGCCCAGCTGGCCCACCTCGGGGCCGACCTGCCCTGAGCGGGCGGTTGCTACGCTCGCCGACGCCGGGCGGGCAGGCCCCCGCGACGGCCGGTACGCGACCAGCGGGGCGGAGGAGCAGCGACATGCCCGAGGACGGCACCGGTCCGGCCACGGCGACGCCGGCGGCCGGGGCGGCGACGCCGGCGGCCGGGGCGGCGACGCCGGCGGCCGGGGCGGC
>NZ_BAABIL010000461.1:0-6443 GCF_039542765.1 Kineococcus glutinatus | reverse complement strand
AGCACGTTGGGCGAACCCGCCTCGTGCCGCTGCGCGCCGCCGGCCCAGCGCACCCCGTCCACCGCGACCTCCAGCGTCGCCCCGCCCCCGGCCAGGTAGGGCTCGGCGGCGTCCAGCCAGTCGCGGCGGCCCACCAGCGCGCCCGCCCCGAACGGCGCGTAGAGCTTGTGCCCCGACAGCGCCACCCAGTCCGCGCCGCAGGCCGCCAGGTCGATGCCGCGGTGCGGGACGAGCTGCGCGCCGTCGACGGCCACCCGCGTGCCGACCGCGTGCGCCGACGCCACGATGCGCGCCAGCGGCAGCACCTCGCCCGTCACGTTGGAGGCCCCCGTCACGGCCAGCAGCGCGTACGGCGTGCGGCGCAGCTCGGCGAGCAGCGCCTCGACGGTGCCGTCGAGGGTGGGCCCGGCCGCCAGCACGGTCGCGCCGCGCCGCTGCCAGGGCAGCAGGTTCGCGTGGTGCTCCAGGTCGCAGACCAGGACGGCCGCACCGGCCGGCACGCTGCGCGCCAGCAGGTCCACCGCGTCGGTCGTGCTGCGGGTGAACACCACGACGTCGTCGGGCCGGGCGCCGGTGAAGGCGGCCACGGCGGCGCGGGAGCGCTCGTGCAGGGCGGTGGTCAGCTGCGAGAGCCAGCCCGCGCCGCGGTGGACGCTGGCGTAGGTGGGCAGCACCGCGGCCACGTGCTCGGCGACGGCGGCCAGCGCCGGAGTGCTCGCGGCGTTGTCGAGGTTGACGTAGCGGACGGTTGCGCCGGTCACCAGCGGTACCCGCACGTCGGCGCCCACCACGGGCAGCAGCGGGGCGATCGTGCCGGTGGGGGCGCCCGCGGCGTCGGCGGCGGGGCGGGGCAGGGTGGCTGTGGACACGGGCGTGCCTTCCGGTCGGGACCGGGGCGCTGCGTCCGGTCCGCGCTTGCCGGTGCCACCTCGGCACCGGCCAGGTCGTCACCCGGGGCACCCCGCCGCGGAGGGAGGGTTGCCGGCCAGCGAGCCGGGGCTTCGCGCTGGCGCTCATGACCTGTGCCGAGCGTGCCACGACCCCGGCCGGGCTTGTCAACCCCGGCTGCGCCGCCGGGCTGAGCGCCCATCTCCGGGTTTCGGCGCTCGGAAGGCCCTGTCCGCGCGCCCATCTCCAGGTTCGGGCGCTCGAAGGCCCCTCCTGGAGCGCCGAAATCCGGAGATGGGCGCTCCGGGGAGGGGACGGGGGCCCGGAGGGTGCGCGGCCGCGGGGCGGGGACGTGCGAGACTGCGACCCCGGGCGCTCGCTACGCTGCGTCCAGCCATCCAGAGCGGCCGAGAGACCTGGCTCCCCGACGCCGCAGCAACCCCCCGCCGGTGCGGGTGCGGGTGCTCCTCCCAGGGCGAGATGGAGGACGACAGGTGAGTTACGCGGGTGACCTGACCCCCGAGGCCGCCTACGAACTGCTCGGCAGCGATGCCGGCGCGGTGCTCGTGGACGTGCGCTCGGACCCGGAGTGGCGCTTCGTCGGCGTGCCCGACGTGTCCGCACACGGCAAGCAGCCCCTCTTCGTGTCCTGGCGCACCGGTGCCCCGGGCGCCGCCGAGGCGTTCGTGGCGGAGCTGGCCGCGGCGGGCGTGCGACCCGACGGCGACACCCCCGTGGTGCTGCTGTGCCGCTCGGGGGTGCGCTCCGTCGCCGCCGCCGAGGCGCTGGCCGCCGCGGGCGCCGGGCGCGCCTACAACGTCGTCGACGGCTTCGAGGGGCCCCTCGACGCCGACGGCCACCGCGGTGGTTCCGGCTGGCGCGCCGCCGGCCTGCCCTGGCGGCAGTCGTGACCGGCCCCGGCGGCGTCCCCCGAGGGGTGCCCGGCCCGGAGGGCCTGCGCGGCTCCACCCCGCCGCTGCGCCCCGACACCCTCGGCGTGCGCGGCGGCATCGCCCGATCGGGCTACCAGGAGACCTCCGAGGCCGTGTACCTCACCTCGGGGTTCGTCTACGACTCCGCCGCGGCCGCCGAGGACGCCTTCACCGGCGAGTCCGACCGCTTCGTCTACTCCCGCTACGGCAACCCCACGGTGGCCGTGTTCGAGGAGCGGCTGCGCAGCATCGAGGGCGCCGAGGCCTGCTTCGGCACCGCCAGCGGCATGTCGGCGGTGTTCACCGCGCTGGCCGCGCTGCTGGGGGCGGGGGACCGCCTCGTCGCCGCCCGCAGCCTCTTCGGCTCCTGCTACGTCGTGTGCGACGAGATCCTGCCGCGCTGGGGCGTGGAGACGGTGTTCGTCGACGGCGAGGACCTCTCCCAGTGGGAGCGGGCGCTGTCGCAGCCGACGACGGCGGTGTTCTTCGAGACCCCGGCCAACCCGATGCAGACCCTCGTCGACATCGAGGCGGTGTCGCAGCTGGCGCACGCCGCCGGCGCGCAGGTCGTCGTGGACAACGCGCTCGTGAGCCCGGTCGCGCAGCAGCCGATCCCGCTGGGCGCCGACGTCGTCGTGTACTCGGCGACCAAGCACATTGACGGGCAGGGCCGGGTCATGGGCGGCGCCGTGCTGGGGCGCGCGGAGTTCGTCGACGGCCCCGTGCGCGAGCTCATGCGGCACACCGGCCCCGCGCTGAGCCCGTTCAACGCCTGGACGCTCACCAAGGGCCTGGAGACCCTCGGGCTGCGGGTGCGCCACTCCAGCGCCTCGGCGCTGCGCGTGGCGCAGTGGCTCCAGGAGCAGCCGGGGGTGCGCTGGGTGCGCTACCCGCTGCTGGAGAGCCACCCGCAGTTCGACCTCGCCAAGCGGCAGATGACCGCCGGCGGCACGATCGTCACGTTCGAGCTGGACGCGCCCGCCGGTCGCGGCAAGGACCGCGCGTTCGAGGTGCTCGACGCGCTGCGCGTCATCGACATCTCCAACAACCTGGGCGACGCGAAGACGCTGGCGACGCACCCGGCGACGACGACGCACCGGCGCCTGGGCGAGGCCGGCCGCGCCGCCATCGGGCTCACCGACGGCGTGCTGCGGATGTCGGTCGGCCTGGAGGACGTCGAGGACCTGCTGGAGGACCTCGCGCAGGCCCTGCGCCGCTGACCGCGCGCAGGCCCTGCGCCGCTGACCGCGCCCGGACCACCACCCGGGAGCACCCGGACCACCCCGCACCACCGCACCTGGAGAGCCCCGTGAGCACCGACGCCCCCGCCACCGACCTGCGCACCCTGCGCGCCGACCACGTGGGCAGCCTGCTGCGCCCCGCGGCCGTGCGCGAGGCCCGCGCCGCCCGCGCCCGCGGCGAGCTGACCGACGAGCAGGTGCGCGCGGTCGAGGACGAGGCGGTGCGCGACGTCGTCCGCAGGCAGGAGGAGGCCGGCCTGCGGGTGGCCACCGACGGGGAGCTGCGCCGCGACTACTGGCACCTGGACTTCGTGTTCTCCCTGCCGGGCGTGGAGCCGGGCCCGGAGGTCCGGGTGCCCTTCCACACCCCCGAGGGGGAGGTCGTGTGGTGGGGTGAGCCGTCCCGGCGGATCACCGGCCCGGTGCGGTTGCAGGACACCGTCTTCGGCCGGGACATCGCCGCGGTGCGGCAGGCGGTGACCACCGCGGCGCCGAAGCTGTCGATCCCGTCGGTGAACCACGTGCACTCCGCCGTCACGCCCGCGGACGTCACCGGCAGCGGCTACGCCGACGTGGCCGCCGCCCTGGCGGACGTGCAGGCGGCCTACCGGGAGCAGGTCCGCCGCCTGGCGCAGGACGGGCTGACGTACCTGCAGGTCGACGACGTCTCCCTCGCCATCCTCGACGACCCCGCGATCCGCGGGCGCCTGGAGGAGGCCGGCTCGAGCGTGGCCGAGGTCGCCGCCCAGCACGTCGACAGCGTCAACGCCACCCTCGCCGGCCGCCCGGAGCACCTGGTCGTGGGCACCCACCTGTGCCGGGGCAACTTCCGCTCCTCGTGGGCGGCCACCGGCGGCTACGAGGCCGTCGCCGAGCAGCTGTTCGGCCGCCTCGACGTGGACCGCTACTTCCTGGAGTACGACGACTCCCGCTCCGGCGGGTTCGAGCCGCTGCGGTTCCTGCCGCCGGGCAAGACGGCCGTCCTGGGGATCGTGACGAGCAAGTCCGCCGCGCTGGAGGACAAGGACGACCTCAAGCGCCGCATCGACGAGGCGGCCCGGTTCGCCCCGCTGGAGCAGCTGGCGATCTCCCCGCAGTGCGGCTTCGCCTCCACCGCCGAGGGCAACGCGCTGACGGAGGAGGAGCAGTGGGCGAAGCTGCGCCTCGTCGTGGAGGTCGCCGAGGAGGTCTGGGGCTGAGCGCCCGCGCGCCGGCCGTCGCCGGCGCGCTCGGGGAGGAGCGTCCGGCGGGTCGCCTCACCCGGAGGTGTCGTACGACCTCAGGTAGCCGAACACCTCCTCCAGCACCGTCCGCAGCCGCTGCGGGTCCCGGGTCGTCCTCGTCAGCAGCAGCGCGCCCTGGATCGTCGCCAGCGTCATGGCCGCCAGCGCCGCGGTGTCGGCGGCCGCGGACAGCAGCCCCGCCGCCCGCAGCCGGTCGAGCGCTGCGGCGATGTCCTGCTCCCAGCGGGTGAACGCCGCGGCCAGCTGCCGGCGGCTCTCGTCGTCGCGCTCGCTGAGCTCACCCGCCAGCGAGCCGACCGGGCAGCCCACCCGGCACCGCGAGGCCACCTGGCCGGCCAGGACCCCGTCGAACCACTCGTGCAGGTCCGCCCAGGAGCGGACGGCGGCGAGCAGTTCCCCCTGCCGGTGCACGACCGTCTCGTCGCGGTGCGCGACGACGGCGCGGACGAGGCCCTGCTTGTCCCCGAAGTAGTGGTACAGCTGGCTCTTGCCCGCGCCGGCCTCCTCGAGCACGGCGTCCACGCTGGTGGCCTCCACGCCCCGCAGGGACATCAGGGCGGCGGCCGCCTCGACGATGCGCTCGCGGCTGTCGCGCCCCTTGGCGGTGCGCGGCGCCGGCGGGGTCCTCGACATGCCCGCAGCCTACCCGTTCTTGTACCGCTCAGTACATTCTGCATAGGTTGTACTGAACGGTACAGATGAGGGGGAACGATGGACCTGCAGGGAACCACCGCGCTCGTGACGGGCGCCACGGCCGGCATCGGCCGCGCCACGGCGGAGGCGCTCGCCGCCGACGGCGCCCACGTCCTCGTCGCCGGCCGCGACGCCGACCGCGCGGCGGAGGTGGTCGAGGCCATCGCGGCCGCCGCCGGGCGGGCGCGGGCCGTCACGGTGGACCTGACGGCGCCCGGCGGGGTGGACGACCTCCTCGAGCGAGCCGGTGAGCACGGCCCGCTCGACGTCCTCGTCAACAACGCCGGCACCTACGCCTTCCTCCCGACCGCCGACACCGACCGGCAGACGTTCGACGCCATGGTCGACCTCAACGTGCGGGTCCCCTTCTTCCTCACCGCCGCCGTCGGCCGTGAGATGGCCGCCCGCGGCAGGGGCAAGATCGTCAACATCTCCAGCGTCGCCGCGCACGTGGGCACACCCAGCTCCGCGGCCTACGGCGCGAGCAAGGCAGCGCTGGAATCGCTCACCCGCTCCTGGGCCACCGAGTTCGGCCCGCACGGCGTCAACGTCAACGCCGTCGCGCCCGGCCCCACCCACACCCTCGGCACCTCCGCCTTCCGCAGCGGGGTCGAGGTGATGATGAAGGACTCCCCGGCCGGTCGCCCCGCCGAGCCGGCCGAGATCGCCCAGGCCGTCCTGTTCCTCGTGCGCAACGACTTCGCGCACGGCACCACCGTCGTCGTCGACGGCGGGCTGGCCATCAGCTGACCGCCGGACCTGCCCGGTCCGCCCCGGCGCGCGGCACCGCCCCTCACGCGGTGTCGCGCGCCGGCACCGTCGTGCGCCCGGCCGACAGCGCACCCGCCACCGCCAGGAGGACCACGGCCGCCAGCACGACGAGCAGCGGGGCCGTCCAGCCGCCGCTCGCGCCGTGCGCGGCACCCACCGCCAGCGGGCCGGTGGCGGCCACGGCGTAACCACCGCACTGCATCGCCGCCGACAGCCGGCGGTTCTCCGCCGCGTCCCGCGCCCGCAGCACCACCGCGACGAACAGCACCGTGATGCCACCGCCCTGCGCGGCCCCCGCCAGGGCGCACCACACCGCCCACGCGGCCGGGGCCAGCAACAACCCCAGCGGCAGGCACGCCCACGCCGCGGCCACGACGAGCACCACCAGCCACGGCCGGCGCAGCCGGTGCAGCAGGACGGGCACCGCGAACGACCCCACGACCGCGCACACCTGGAAGATCGAGGAACTGGCGCCGGCCGCCACCACGTCGAGGCCCTGCTCGTCGGCCAGCAGCGACGGCAGCCACGCCGTGGTGCCGTAGAAGGCGAACGCCTGCCCGGCGAAGGCCAGGGTCAGGCCCCACGCGACCCCCCGGCGCCACAGCGGCCGCGCCGGCGCCGCCCCCACCGCGGTGGCGGCGGGCGGCGGTGCGGGCTCCCGCCAGCCCACGGCG